>JAURJO010000146.1 GCA_030832235.1 Verrucomicrobiota bacterium | reverse complement strand
GGTGCCGCTGGCGGTGGACGTGATGATGCACCGGCGGGAGCGTTTCCGTCCGAGCAGTTCCGGGCTCGTCGTCTCGCGGGTGGTGGAGGATTCGCGCCTGTGCGTCTGGGAACGCGAGGGGCAATGGACACCCGACAGCCTGCGGCGTCCCGGGCGCGAAGTGTGGGTGTTGCATCCGCACGGTGAAGCGATGCCGGCCGCGCCGGTACCGGAGTCCGTGCAGGTGGTCCTCATCGACGGGGTGTGGAGCGAGGCGGCGGTGATCGCGCGCGAGGCCTTGCGCTGGGGCCGGGTGGTAAATTTGCCGATGACGGGCGAAAGCCGGTACTGGCTGCGGGCGCAGCAGGACGGAGGGCGGTTTTCCACCGCGGAAGCGTTGATCCATCTCCTGCGGTTTTTCGGTTTCCAGTCGGCGGGGGACACGCTGCGGCGCCACTTCGAACTTCACGTTTACGCCAACCTGCGCGCCCGCGGGTTGAAGGAGCGGGCCGAGGAGTTCCTCAGCGGTTCGCCGGCGGCGAAGGCATTCCCCGAATTATTGGCCCGACTCCATGAACGGCGTCCGCTGGTGGTGCCGACGCGGAGTCCGGACCGCCGCGTTGACTCGGACGTGACGGGCGCAACGCTGCCACCAACCTCCACCCCATGAAAATCACCCGAGTCATTCTGTTTCTCGCGCTCGCCGTCACAGCCTTCGCCGCCGGCGCCGACAGTCAGGTCTACGAGCTCCGTACCTACACCGCCGCGGCCGGCCGTGGGGCCGAGGTCGTGGGGCGCTTCCGCGAACACACCACGCGGATCTTTGAGAAGCACGGCATGGTGAATGTCGGCTACTGGGTGGCGGCGGATGCCAAGGATGGTGGCGGCGACAAATTGATCTATCTGCTCGCGCACAAGAGCCGCGACGCGGCCAAGGCCTCGTGGAAGGCATTCTCGGCGGATTCCGAATGGAAGGAAGTCGCGAAGCGCACGACGGCCAACGGCCAGATCGTCGCGAAGGTGGAGTCGGTTTTCCTCGAGACGACGGATTTCGCGCGCCCGATGGACGCCGGCAATGGCAAGGGAGCGCCGCGGGTGTTCGAACTCCGTACCTACACCGCGGCCGAGGGCAAGCTGGCCGGCTTGGATGCGCGTTTCCGCGACCACACCATCGGGATCTTCGCGCGCCACGGCATGACCAATCTCGGGTACTTCCATCCCACCGACGCCGACAAAGGCGCCGGCCGCACGCTGGTCTACCTGCTCGCTTATCCCTCGCGCGACGCGGCGGCCGCCTCCTGGAAGGCGTTTCGCGATGATCCGGAGTGGGTGAAGGTCCGCACGGCCTCGGAACAAGGCGGCAAACTGACCGCGAAGGTGGAGTCGGTCTACCTGACTCCCACCGACTTTTCGCGTATTCGCTGAAAGGTTTCTCCGGTTTCGCTTCGGGGGTTTCGCGGCAGGGATGCCCGAAGCCTTCGCGCCCAACCCGGCGAGCTCCCGAGGAGCGGTCTCGCCCCGGGTGAGGCTGTTTCAGCTGCGAAACCGCCGCGCCCCGGGGTGCGCACATAAGGAGACCGTCCCGGCGCGTCGCCGGGAGGCGGTCACCTCGGTGCCGTGGAACAGATCGATCAGCGTCAGAACTTCACGCTCACCGACAGGTCGTACTGCGCGGGCATCACGTAAGAGTAGCGGTAGACGTTGCGGCCGTCGGACATCGTCGTGAAGCCGGTCTTGCGGATGCCGCCGTTCTCGAGGTCCGTGAGGTTCCGCACACCAGCGCGCACGCGCACCTGCTGGCCCCAGAGCTTCTGGTCGCGCATCACGTAGGCGTTCACCAGGTGGGTGCTGCCGCCGATCATCTGCTGGCCGGCGGGAAGGCCGAAGAGGTAGTCGTCGCGCCAGACGCCGTTCACACCGATGCGCACGCCTCGGAGCAGGGCGGAGTCGCGGGAAAATCCGTAGTCGGCCACCCAGCTGGCGGACCACGGTGCGGCGCGGGCGCCGGTGGCGCGATCGGCGACGTCGAGTGTGTCCAGCAGCAGCTTGGCGTCGGCCAGGAGCGCCGGGCTCTCGTTGCCGCGCTTCACCGCGGCCTCGTAGTAGCCGCGGAACGAGGAGAGGTCGGGCTGGCTGAAGACGTCGGCGTACCCGACGGTGAAACGGAGTTGGAGACCGCGGGTCGGCTTGAGCGTGAGCGTGAGGTCGGCGCCCTTCGATTTCTCGGTCGCGGTGTAATTGCGTGCGGCGCTCGCGGTACCGGGCTCGCGGTACTTGTAGCGCGGATCACCGGGCAGCACATCGTTGGGGTTCATCAGATCTTCCGTCTGGGTGTCGGTGAACGGGATGATGTTGTTCCACGAACGAACGACGTTTTGCCGGTCTATCTCGAAGAGGCCGAAGCTGAAGGCGAGACGGTCGCTCCAGAGGTTGCCCTTCAGGCCGATTTCCTTGGTGACGCCGGAGATCGGCCCGATCGTAACGCGGTCGTAGGTGCGGGCGTCCTGGAAGCGGAAGGACTCGGAGTAGATCGTGTAGAGATTGATGTCCCTGTTCAGCGCGACGGTGAGTCCGCCGGAGTAGGTGGTCTGCGCCTGGCGAAGGGCGCGGTTCTGGACGTACTCGCCCGGCAGGGCATCGGCGCGGTTGGGGGGCTGGATGTCCTCGGACCAACGACCCTCTTTGCGCGTGGCCACGTAGTCCCAAGTGCGACCCCAGTCGGTGCGGGCCCCCACCAGGGACTGGACGCGACCCTTCAGATAGCGGCCGGTGGCGGAAATCGAGGTGGAGTAGGTCTGGCGCCACGCGGTGCCGTCGGCGGCGGAGGTGCCGGAGGCGAAATAGCGCAGCGGGACCATGTTGACCGCGGAGGTAATGGGCAGGCCGTCCTTCTGAAGCCGGTCAAACACGGCGCGGGAGTAGAACTGCGGATCGTCCATGTAGAGTCGCAGGACGAGACGGTCGTTGGTGGTGTTGATCGCGCTGGCGGTGCCGGCGAGGGCCGGGGCGATGTTGAAATACTGCCAGCGCAGGTTGAGGGACTGGTCCTCGCGGTACTCCGCGCCGGCCACGAGCAACTGCTCCATCCACTTGAAGCGGTCGAACTTGTACACGGCCGAGCCGCGGAACGAGTGGACGTCGTTACGGAACCACTTCCGGTCGCCGCGGCTGTCGATGTAGGGGCGGCCGTTCACGTCGACGCTGATGGTCTGGTCGAACGCGTTGTCGTTCCTCTCCTCCTGTTGCGTCTGGTAGTTGTAGGCGAGCTCGGTGCTGACCGGACCGAACTGTTGCTCGAACGTGGCCGACCACGTGCGGAACGGGCGGCTGTGGTTGTCGAAGGAACCGCGGATGTTGTAGTGCTTGGGGAAGCCGTTGATCCGCTTCGTGCCGACAAGTGCGCCCGCGGCGTTCAGCATCTTCACGTCGAAGTAGCCGCCCTCGAGCAGCGAGGGCGAGCCGCCCGACGGGTTGAGCGACGAGGTGCGATCGGCGACCGGCAGGGTGGTGGAGATGATCCACTCGCGGTCGGAAGTGTAGTAGTTTCCGGCGACGCCAAACGCGCGGCTGCGCGCGGAGAACTCGCGCACCCAGATGCCGGCGAAGCCGCGTACATTCTCGTAGGCGCCCTGCTCGAATTCGAGGCGGATACCGGTGCGGCGGAAAGGTTGCCATGCGAGCGCGACCGTTTCGCCGGAGAAGCGGTAATCGGAGGCGTCCTGGAACGTGCGCTGGAGCCGGCGCACGGCGTTAAGGCGCAGGGCGAGGTTGGGGCGGAGCTTCCGGTTGACGTCGAACTGGTAGCGGTAAGCACCCTCGCTGTTGTACTGGGCGTAAACCTCGCCGAAGTTGCGGAGCAGGGGACGCTTGGTGAAGACGGCGCCCTGGCCGCCGGGTTCGACCTCGCCGAAGATCAGCGAGTTGGAGCCCTTGCCGAAGTCGATGCGCTCGACGTTGTAGGTGTCGCTCGGGATGTACCAGCGGAAGTAATTCCGGCTGACGTTGTTCGTCTGCGCGAGGCCGCGGAAGGAGAAGTTACCCTTGTGGTTGTCGTTCTCCATGATCGGCAGCGCGTAAACGTTGGCGACGAAGAGCGCGACGTCGTCGGCTGAATCGAGGCCGAGGTCCTCCATGAAGTCGCGCGTGATGGCGTCGATGTTCACCGGCACATCCTTCAGCGCCTGCTTCGTGCGGTTGGCGGAGAGCGTGTCGTTGGCCGACCAGCCGGTGTCGCGTTCCGTGGCGATGATGAACGGGGAAAGCTCCACCGGCTCGTCCCGCGTGGGTGCCGCCGGGGCGGGTGCGGTCTGGGCGAAGATTGGTCCGGTCAAGGCGCCAAGGACCACCGCGAGGTGTGGCAGTCGACGACGGACAAGATGCAATACCGTGGGACGCGGCGGATAGTTCATGGGGACGATCCCCGAAACGAAATACCTCTGGGACGGCTAGGCAAACCCGCCGCGATGGTCCTCCAGCCATCCTGACGACGCAGATTGCGCCTCAGGATTTCACTTCGACGATCACACGGCGGTAGCGCGTGAGGCGCGGAGTGCCTTGGTCCGTCACGGCGAGGATGATGTGCAGGGTGCCGTTGCGCAGCACCCGCTTGACCGGCACCTCGAACCACGCCTTCGGCCGGTCTTGATCGTTGATGACGACCGGCTGCCCGGTTCGCGCGGAGGAGGTCGTGAATGTGCCGGCCTCACCGTAGCAGAACCACTCGTAGGAGAGCGCGTCGCCGTCGGGGTCGAAGGAGCCGTCGGCGCTCAGTTCCACCCGCGCCCCGGGTTTGGCCTCGAGGCGGTCGGAGTGGCCCAGACCGGCGACAGGGGGATGGTTCGCCTCGTTCCTCGGCTTCACGGTCCAGTCCATCCGCGCCGCGAAATCGTTCTGGCACGCGGCGCGCCAGCGCCAGACGGTCGCGTGATTGGTGTCGTGCCAGTTGCCGTCGACGCCGAGGACCTCGTCCTGCGTGTCGGTCCAGAACGGCCGCGTTTCGGGCGCGGCGAACCATTTGCGCGTACGGGGGGTGTAGAGTTCGTAGCGTCCGCCCCAGCCGCCCCAATCCGGATGGTCGGGTTCGGCGAGGCCGTTGGCGATGAGGTTCAGGAAACTCGGGGTGTCGCCCTCCATGAGGTACTCGATTTTCGGGTACTTTGCGCCCAGCGGTCCCTTGGCGCGGACATGCCGGTCGAGCCAGGGATTATCGACGAGGGAGAAGTCCGCGCCCGTGAACCGGCCGTGGAAGCGGTCGCCGCCGATCCCGCTCCAGGTCGCCGCGTGATAGGCACCGCCGGCGTGCAGGCCCGCGCTGGCGATGTAGAAGAGGCCGGGAAACTCCCGGCGAAGCCAAGGGCCGGAGTCATCCTGGTCCGAAATCGTGTAGACTCGCAGCCGGGACACGACGCGGGCGAGTTCCGCGGTGGGGCGGGTGGCGCGCACCTTCCACAACGCCTGGGCGAGGACATTCGGGCCGCCCCACACGCAGACCCAAAGCGGGCGGGGATCGTCGCGGTTCGCGGCCGCGATGATCAGTTCCGACCCGGTGGAGTCCTTGCCGATGCCGACGGCGTTCATGCCGAATTGCGGTCGGCCCTCGGCCACCACGCGTTGCAGTTCGGCCTCGGACGGAAACCCCCGCTCGTGCAGTTCGAGATTGTCCCGCACCTGACCGTAGGCGGCCACGATCTCGCGGATCCGCCACGCGGCGGTGCGGTCGGGTTGGTGCACCGAGGTGGTCGCGACCAGGCCTTCGGTGTCCCACTGGTTGGAGTACACGAGGAACCGAACGAGCGACATCGCGTCGTCGGGTTCGTTCTCGATGTCGGTGAGCACGATCACCCTGGGCTTGTTCCGGGCGGCCGTTGAAACGGCGTCCGCCGCCCGGCCGGCCAAACCAGCGACGCTGAGGACGAGAAGGACGCGAAGCAGGTTCATGGAACGACGAGTGGTGAGGGCACGGTCACGCGAACGCCACCGCGCCGGGGATGTGGCGGATCACTTTTTCTTCTTCGGCGGCGGCGTCTTGCCCTGGGCGCTCACGACCGGCGGCTTCTCGATTTTCCGCGCGCCGGCGGGGAGACGGGAGGCGTCGAACGCCTCGGGCGCCGTGGTCGGAAGATCCTTGAGCAGAATGGATCGCACCTCGGTACGGTGCGGCGCGCCGGCGTGCAGCTGGATGGCCAGCAGGCCCTCGAGGGCGCGGTTCTTCTCGTCGTGATCGACGAACACGGAGGTGACGCGGCCGTTGATCCGGTGCTCGAGGCGGTTACCGCGCGCGATCACGGTGAACTCGTTCCACTGCGAAAGGTCCGCGGGCACGGGCGGGCGCTCCCCGACCTGCCAGCGCTGACCGTTCGGATCCATCACCACGTCCATGCCGTTGTAGCCGAAGATCCCACGGCCGCGTTCCTCGTAGGTCATCGCCGTATGGACCTCCACGGGATGCACGTCGCACTGGTAACCGGAGATGGTCCACGGCGTGATTTCGGGCCGGCGCCGGCTGCGATACTGGACGCCGGAGTTGTTGTCCCCGATCACCCGGATGGTCACGCGCAGCTCGAAATCCCGCAGCGTGCCGTTCCAAATGAGGAATGAGTTCGTCGCGGGCTTCCCCGGCTCGCTGGTTCCGACGATCACTCCATCGAAGACGCGCCACAGCGCGGGGTCGGCGTCCCAACCCTGCAGGTCGCGACCGTTGAAGAGCGGTCGGAAGCCTTCGTCGGCGGCGAAGACGGGGGAAAGCGGCAAGGCCAGCAGTAGCGCGATGGCGAAGGGGTTTTTCATCCTCCTGAGCCTCGTGATCGGCCGCGCTGGGGCAAGGCTGGGGCCGTTTGCGTTTCAGGCGGAGGGTGGTCGTCGGTCGTGCCAGCGTGTGGCCTGCTGGAAAGCATGCGCGACCGTCAGCGCGCGGTCGTCGGCGAACAGCGCGGAGTGGAAGGTGACCGCGGTGGCGTTGCGGCGGGGGGAGTCCGCCGGTTGGTCCTTCACCGGGGCGAACCCGGCGGGCACGCACACCGCGGGATGCCCGGTCATGTTGGTGAGCGAAAGGTGGTCGCCGAACGCCGGAGTGACCCAAGCATCCAGGCGTTGGCGCGCGAATAGGTCCTCGGTCTCGCGGATGAGTCCGGTGCGCACGCGGTTGGCCTGGATGTACTCGACCGCGGGGATGAACCGCGACTCCCGCATGGATTTCGCCCAATTGCTCGGGCGCGGCGCGAGGAGGTCGTCGATTTCCCCTGTGAGCGTCAGGTCGGAGAACGCCGCGGCGGCCTCGGCGCTCAGGATCGTGCTCACGACTCGGCCCGGGACCTTGGGTATCTCAACCGGCACCAACTCGGTGCCGAGACCGCGCAGGGTTTCGAGCGTCGCCCGTTGCGCGTCGCGCCATTCACTCTCCGCGGCGAATTGCGCCTCGACGAATCCGACGCGGGTTCCGTGCAGCGAAGGTGCGGGACGCCAGGCAAACGGTGCCTCGGTGGCGGTCGGATCCGCCGGATCGGCGCCGTGGATCGCCGCGAACACCAACGCGCAATCCTCCACGGTGCGCGCGATCGGTCCGATCTTGTCCATCGACCAGGCCAGCGCCATCGCGCCGGCACGGCTCACCCGGCCGTAGGTCGGACGCAGGCCGGTGACGGCGTTGCGGGTGGAAGGGGATACGATCGAACCGAGCGTCTCCGACCCGATCGCGAACGGCACGAGTCCGGCCGAAACCGCCGCGCAGGAACCCGCGGAGGAGCCGGACGAGGGGAGCTCGATGTTCCAAGGGCACTTGGTGCGGCCGCCGAACCAATCGGCGCCGTAGGCTAGGGCGCCCAGCGAGAGTTTCGCCACCAGCACGGCGCCGGCCGCGTCGAGGCGTCGCACAACCTCGGCGTCGGTGTCGAAAGTCTGTTCACGGAACGGCCGCGCTCCCCAGGTGGTGGGATAGCCGCGCACGGCGAGGAGGTCTTTGGCGCCCCATGGCACGCCGTGCAGCGGGCCGCGCCATTTTCCCGCACGCAGCTCGGCGTCGGCGGCGTCCGCCTGGCGCAGGGCGCGCTCCTCGGTGAGGGTCACGACCGCCTCCAGCACGGGGTTCAGGCGTCGGAGCCGTTCGAGGAAGAGTTCCGTGAGTTCGCGGGACGTGACCTTCCGCGCACGGAGCAGCGAGGCGAGGGCGGTGACCGGGAGAAACGCGAGGTCCTCGGCGGACGCGGGACGAGTGGTCTCGGGTGGTGACCAGGCGGCGGGGATTGCTGCGCCGGTGGAGCCAGGGCGCGGGGCGGCGGGAAGATGGAGACTGAGGGCGGGTGCGACGGAGTTTGGCAGCGGGTTCCGGCGAACCTCGCGGTAGCCCGCGGCGCGGGACACGAGGTCTTTGGCGAGCAGGGCGCGTTGCTCCGGGGAAAAGTCCACGGCGGCGAGTTTCTCCGCGGCGGCGATGGTTTCAGCCGTGATGCCGGACGCTTCGGGACTGGTGGCGGGCGCGTCGGCTGCACTCAGCGTTCCGGAGGCCAGTGGGAGGGTGGCGCCGGCGGCGGCGCGAGCGAGGAAACGGCGTCGGTTCATGGCGGTCGCGGGGAGTTCAGACGATCGTTGGCCGACGAACGCGCGGGAAACACGCGAAAAGTGGATTGAGAAGGGTGGTAACGACGAAACACCCAACCTCCGAAACCGATCGAGGCGGTTGGTCCACGGAACACTCGGAAGGCTCGAAAAGCCCAGCGCGGCTTCGCCACAACCGAAGCATCTTCAGTGCTGCGCCTCGCTGGGAGGGAGGAATTACCCTGCTTCGCGGGGCGCGAAGTGAGGGTCAGAGAGGCGAGTTAGCGGAAGGTATTTCCGACGATCCGAGGGAGGCGCCCTCGGCTACATCGCACGCGTTTCTTGATGAGTTTCGGTCCGGAATTTGCGGACGCAAGGCATCCGGACTCTGCCGACGTCCTGAGTTCCTGATTTCCAGATCCTTCGTGCTCCGTGGCTCCGTGTTCTCCGTGGTGAAATGGCCCGGTGCCGTAATCCGATTCGATCGTTGCCTCGCGACGGCCGGTTACGTGCGATGCGGCGCATGAAGCGGTTATTGCGTTGGACGCTGCGGGGTGTCGCCGGACTCGCCCTCCTCGCGGCGGTCGGGGCGGTCGCGACGCTTGATCTCGTGGAGTGGCGGCCGTATCCGGGCACGTCTTACCATGAGCGCACTGCGCGGCGCCTCGAGGAGGCCCGCGCGACGCCGGTGCCGGCGGAGGACGCGCTTTCCGCCGGTTTCGGACGGGCCCGCCTGACGCCGACCCTCGGGGTCGCGGTCGACGAGCCGTTGGCGGGTAAATTCAAAATGGTTCCGCTGGCGGGCTACGGCGGCCGCCGCGGACGTCCGGCGACCGGCGTGCACGACGACCTGCACGTGAAAGCGATCGCCCTGCGCGCGGGTAGGGAGACGGCGGTGCTGATCGGCGCCGACGCGTTGATCATCCCGGCCGAGGTGACCGACCTCGCCATGGAGCGCATAGGCCGCGAGCTGGGCCTGCGGCGGGCGCAGATCTACCTCAGCGCGACGCACACGCACGGTAGCATCGGTGGCTGGGGACAGGGGCCGGTGGCGGAGGCCTTTGCCGGTGCGTTCGTGCCCGGCGTTCGCGAGTGGTTCGCGGATCGGATCTTCAGCGCGGTGCGCGACGCCATGGCGGACCTCAATCCGGCGGAACTGGGGCAGAACCGTTTCCCGGCGCCGGATTTCGTGCGAAACCGGCTCGTCGGCACTCTCGGCAAGACGGATCCGGAATTCACGTTTTTGGTGGTGCGCCAGCGCGGAGGCCGGACGGCGGTGGCGGGCAGCTACGCCGCGCATGCGACGGTGCTCGGATCCGACGTGATGGAGTTTCACGGCGATTATCCCGGTTATTGGCAGCGGGCGGTGGAGGAGGCGACCGGCGGTATGGCGGTGTTCATCGCGGGCTCGGTAGGGAGTCACGGGCCGGTCTCCGGCGGCAAAGGTTTCGCCGGCGCGGAACGGATGGGACGGGCGCTGGCGGCGGGGGTGGCAGAGCGACTGTCCGCGACGCCGCTTTCGCCCTCGGTGCGGCTGGCGACGTCCGCGGTCGAGGTGAGTTTGCCGGAGCTGAACGCACGGGTGACGGACAGCCTGCGGTTGCGGCCGTGGCTCGCGGGAATGCTCCTGCCGGTGCGGGATGAATGCGTCCTGCAGGCGGTGCGCATCGGCGGCGCGGTGTGGATCTCCACGCCCTGCGACTTCAGCGGGGAACTGGCGCTCGGCGTGAAGGATCACCTGCGGGCGCGCGGCTCGGACGCCGTGGTGACGAGTTTCAACGGCGGGTACGTCGGCTACGTGATCCCGCGGAAGTATTACCATCTGCCCGGCTACGAGCCGCGGACGATGTCGTTCCACGGCCCGAACGTACCCGACTATTTCGACGAGACGATCCGGGCGCTGGCGGACAGCCTGCTGGTGAAATGAAGCGGCGCTGGAGAATTCTGGCCGCGGTGGCGGGCGGGCTCGCGGGGCTGTTCTATTTCGGCGTGGTGTATCCCTTCTGGGGCATGCCGTTCAACGGCCCGCGTCACGGACGCGTGCCGCTCACGCCGCCGTGGGCCCTGGAGTGCTGGTTGTGGGAGGACGACACGAACACGGCGGCGGCGGTCATGGAATTGGTCGAGGGCTACGCGCGTCATGACATCCCGGTGCGAACCGTGATGATCGACAGCCCGTGGAGCCGGCGGTACAACGACTTCAAGGTCGATACGGCGCGCTATCCGGATCCCGCGGCCTTTTTTGGCGGGCTGCAGGACCGCGGTTACCGCGTGGTGCTTTGGATGACGAGCATGGTGGACCGCACGAGCAAGGACACGCCTGACCGCGCATCGCCGGACTTTTACGACGAGGCCCGTCGCAACGGCTATCTCGCGGGTGGTCCGGAACCGTTCCGTTGGTGGAAGGGAACAGGCGGGTTCATCGATTACACGAATCCCGAAGCGATGCGCTGGTGGCGCGGCCTGCAGGAGCAGGTCCTGCGGTGGGGCATCGACGGCTGGAAGCTCGACGGCACCGATACTTTTTTCTCGGGCACGTTCGCCGGCCTGCGGCTGCCCTACGGCCGAGCTCACTCCGGTTGGCTGACGACGCGGGAATACATGGATCTCTACGCGCGCGAAGAGCTGCGCCATGGGCAAACCCGCAACCCGGAGTTCACCACCCTGATCCGCTCCATCGACCGTCCGTGGGCGCACCCCGAGGGTTTCGCCCCGCTCGATGCCGCGCCGGTGACGTGGGTGGGCGACAACCGCCACACGTGGCGGGCGGATGACCGCGGTCTGGAGGCGGCGTTGGCCGACATCCTGCGCGCGGCCCGGCTAGGCTACTGCGTGATCGGCAGCGACGTGGCCGGGTACCACGGCCGCAGCAACCCCGACGACATGGGACCGGCGACGGCGGCGCTGGTGGCGGGTTGGGGAGGCGGGCAGCCCAATTCTTCACCAGGTGCGGTGGCGTCGAAGCCGGATGCGATCGCGCCCAACATCTACATCCGCTGGGCGCAGTTTTCCGCGTTCTGCGGCTTGTTCCTCAACGGCGGTCACGGGGAACGACGCCTCTGGCTGCGGTCGCCGGCGGAGCTTGAGATCGTGCGGAAGTTCTCGTGGCTGCACACCGAGTTGGTCCCGTACATTTATTCCCATGTGGTTGAGTGCCATCGCGGCGGCCGCCCTCTCATGCGGCCCTTGGAGGAGGGCGGGTTTCACTACCTCTTCGGCGACGACTTTTTGGTCGCGCCGATCCATTCCGATGCCCTCCGGCGTGAGGTTTCGCTTCCGCCCGGCCGCTGGCGGTATCTCTTCGCCCCCAAGGAGCCCGCGCTCGCCGGACCGGCGAGGATCGCGCGGGAGTTCCCGCTCGACGAATATCCGGTGTATCTGCGCGCGGGAGCGGTGGTGCCGCTCAACGTGTCGCGCGACTACACGGGACTTGGCGACCGGGCTTCGGCGGGGTTGCGCACGTGGCTGGTGAACCCTGATGCGGACGGTCGTTTCACGCTCTGGCATCCGGAGACGCATCCAGATCCTCAGGCCACCACCGTAACGATGCGGGCGGGCGACGTGCTGCGGATTGATTTCACGGGCCGCGCCGAGCGACACTTGCTTCGCGTGATCACCGCGCGGGCGCCGCGCCGCGTGGTGTGCGACGGTCGGGACGTGGCGGAGGGCGTTGACTGGAGTTTCGACGCCGCGCGCGGCGCGCTGGTGATCCGGTCGCCGGACGCGACGGCGGCGAAGTACGAGATCAGCTGGCGGTAGCTGGCGTGGTGGGAAATGAAAAAGGCCGGCGCGCGCGAGGCGGCCGGCCTTGGTAAGGGAAGCGTTGGCGGGTTACTTCTGGACGCCGAAGACCTCTACCTCGCAGTAGTGGTTCAGTTCGTCGGAGGTGTTGCCGTTGCTGTAAAGGCGGACGTAGCGGCCGGCGGTGTTCTTCGCGTCGATCACGCGGCCGTTGTTGGTCTCCACGTACGACTTGTCGGCGCCCTTGCCGAGCTTGGACGAGTTGTCGTCGTCGGTGTTGAAGATCGTGGTGACGCCCTTCTTGAACTCGGCGTCATCGGAGATCTGGATCACGACGTCGTGGTAGACGCGCGCCTGGGAATGGAAGTGCCAGACCGCGACGGCGGCGATCTTGGCGGAGGAGCCGAGGTCGACCTGCACCCATTGGGTGTTGGGCCCGAGCTCGACGTACGCGCCGTCGATGCCGGTCTTGTCGCCGTCGGTGATGAACGACAGCTCGCCGATGACGGGGAGGGAGTCGCTGCTGGTGACCTTCTTGCCCTTGGAGAGGAGCTTCACGTCGGGCGCGACCATGATGTCGGCGCGCTTGGTGTTGGCGGGCTCGAGGTTGGCCAGGGAGATCGGGCGAG
This sequence comes from Verrucomicrobiota bacterium, assembly GCA_030832235.1. Lineage (GTDB taxonomy): Bacteria > Verrucomicrobiota > Verrucomicrobiia > Opitutales > Opitutaceae > ER46. The sequence continues at coordinate 11,408 of JAURJO010000146.1, read as the reverse complement.
GCGTGCCGGCGAAGAGCGGCTTCGGCACCTCGACCTTGAGCGGCGCGTTGGCGGCGGAGGCCGTGGCCGCGAGCGCAAGGGCGGAGGCGATTACAGTGAGGAGGCGGTTTTGCATAGGAGAGGAAAGCGATGAGGTTGGAGGGTGGGACAACGGAAACCCCGCCGGGTTGCGGCGGGGTTCGGATCAGGCGATGAAATCCTCGGGCTTGAAGGCCAGGGCCTGGCGGGCCGCGATGGCCTCGTTGACCTTGAGGACGGTGACCGCGGAGGCGAAGGCCTCGTCCGCCGGGCAGTTGAGGGGCGTGCCCTTGCGGATCGCGTCGAAGAAGTTCTCGAGGTGCGGCTGGTGGATGGCCTTGTCGAGGGTGACAGGGATGTCCCACGCGGAAAGGGCGGCCGTCTCGCGGACGTCGACGGTGGCGCCGCGCGACGGGCCGCCGAGCTTCTTCACGCCGGGCTTTTCCCACGGCTTGACGGGGGCGGGAGCGCCCTCGCCGGAGTCGGGCTTCGAGATGAGACCCTTGGCCACGAGGGGATCCCACTCCGGAGCTCGGGCCTCGCGGTAGATCTTCGTGTACTTGGGATTCTCGGACATCTTGAGCGCGCCCTCGTCGCCCATGAAGTACTCATGGTAGCCGCCGCCGGCGCTGGTGGTGGTGAGCACCTGGTACTGGGCGCGGATCACGCCCTCCTTGGTCTCGTACTCGAACACGATGAACGCGTTGTCGTACCACTCATGCGATTTGTAGTAGTCGACGCCGCCCGAGGCGATGCACAGGCGCGGGTTGGCGCCGAGCATCCAATTGTAGATGTCGATCTGGTGGGCGCCGAGGTCGGAGACCGGGCCGCCGGCGTACTTCTTGAACCAGCGCCAGTTCCGGAACTCGTGCATGTTGGCGTAGCCGTACTTGTTGAGCTTCGCCTCCGGAATGGCCTGACCGTTGGGGAAACCGAAGTCCTCGGTGACGGCGCGGTTCCACTGGCCGGTGATGTTGGTGATGCGGCCGAGCAGTTTCTGGCCGCGAAGCAGTTTGTCGCGCGCGTGCTGGTAGCGCGGGTTGCTGCGGCGTTGGTGGCCGACCTGCAGGAGCTTCTTCGCGTCCCGCGCCGCGCGCACCATGGAGCGGGCGCCCTCGACGGTGTTGGACATCAGCTTCTCGCAGTAGACGTGCTTGCCGAGCTTGAGCGCGTGGTTCGTGTGCTCGGCGTGCATGAAGTCCGGCGTGGCGATCAGCACCGCGTCGACGTCCTTCACCTTGTCGAGCATCTCCTTGTAGTCCTCGAACGGCTGCGCGGCGTGGTTGAACTTCTTCAGCAGACGCTCGGTGCGCGTGAGGTTGTACGGCCAGATGTCGCACACCGCCTGGAAGCGGATGCCCGGGATGTTGAGAGCGGCGTTGGAGAGGATGCGGCCTTCCTCTCCGCAACCGATGAGGGCGACGTTGAGCGTGTCGGCGCCCTTGGCGGCCCCGACCTCGGCGGCGCGGGAAACGTAGGGGGCGGCGGCGACAACGGCCCCGAGCTTGGCGCCGGTGCTGAGGAAGTCGCGGCGGGACAGGGCGGGAATTTCAGCCATGGTGGTGAATGTTTTCGGCTCAGTTGGCCGTGTCGCGCACGAGCGCAAACCGGTTGTTGCGAACGAGGGTCAGGGCCGTGGCGATCATCAGCACGTGCATGCCGAGCCAGGCGGTGCCTTCACCTTCCTGGACGGCCATCAGACCGAAGGAGAGGCCGCAGTAGACGAGGCCGGTGAAGAGCAGGGCGGCGCGGGTCTTGATGCCGAGCAGAAGGCAGGTCCCGAGCGTCACGAGCAGGTAGCCGAGGGAGAACGCGAACGTCTTCGTCATCCAGAGCGGCATGAACGACGCCCCGGTGATGCCCTGCGCCATGCGGGCCATGTTCTTGTAATAGTTGGCGAACGAGTAGGAGCCGCCGCTTTCAAATTTCTCGAGGCCGGCGAGCAGGGTCCGGAGGCCGAGCCAGAGTCGGAGGATCAGAAACGCCCAGGCGTATTCCGGGCGGGAATTGGAGTGGGAGTTCGAGGCGTATTTGTCGCTCATGGGGAAAGGGATGGAGGTTCGGGGGGGAGACGCCGGCGGGGCCGGTCGGGTTGCGTTCAGGGTTGTGGGTTGATCGGGGGGCTCGCGACGGCGAAACCGCCTCCAGTTCCTAGGGAGTTTCAGCGCCGCCGGTCCAGCCTTACCTTAGGAATTTCGTCGGGTGCCGTTCAGGCCGCCAAAACGCGCCGGAACACCAACGAGTCGGAGCGCGGCGCGACGATCTGCAAACCGGTGCTCAGGCCGGAGGGTAGGGCGACCGGCAACGTCAGCACCGGCAAGCCGCCGAGGCTGGCCGGGGCGGTGATCCGGATGAGTCGGTTGCGCATTTCCGGCGTGCAACCGGCCTTGGTCGGCGCCGCGGCCGGAGTGGCGGGCATCACGAGGAAATCGTGCTGGCGGAAATACGCGGCCCAGACATCGCGGACCGCCTGCACGGTCTTGCGCGCCGAGGTTGCCTGCTCGGACGTGATCTCGCGGTGGCGCTGCAGGCGCTGCCAGACCAGCGGATCGTATCGCGCCTGATGCGCAGCCGCCCAGCCGCGGTGCACCTCCCAAGCCTCGACCGCCACGATCGTGTGGTAGGCGGTGAGCGCGGGTTCGAACCCGGCGATTAAATCGCGGGAGAGTTCCGCCGGGGCGGTTTCACAGACTCCCGCGGCCGCGGCGGCGCAGGTTTCCGCCACGTCTGGATCCACGTCCGGCAACGGGAGATAAAACCCGCGGGGAGTCCGAGCGGGTTCCGGTACGGGCGGCACGAGAGCGTCCAGCGTGGTCCTCATGTCCTCCGCTCCCGGTGTGAACCAACCCGCCGTGTCGAAGGTGGGTGCGAGTGGGAAGGCATCCGCGATCCACGGATGGCCGGGCGTCATCCGGAAGCCGTGCAAACCGCAAAACGCCGCCGGAACGCGCACCGATCCACCGGTGTCGGAGGCGAGCGCGAAGGGAATCATGCCGGCCGCCACCGCGGCGGCCGAGCCGCTGCTGGACCCGCCGGTGGTGCGGCCGGGATGCCCGGGCACCTCGCAGTCGCCATGGTGGGGGTTCTCGCCGGTGATACCGTAGGCGAACTCGTGCATGCGCGTCTTGCCGGCGAACACCGCACCGGCGGCACGCAGCGCGCGCGCGAAGGCGCCGTCGACTTTTCCGGCGGGACGAACCTCGGGAAGGAAGGTCGAGCCCGCGAACGTCGGCGTGCCGGCGAAGTCGAACAGGTCTTTGGCGAAAAACGGCACGCCGGCGAGAGGACCGGCGCCGCGGGCGGCGTGAAAGCGCGCCTCCAATCGCTCCAGAGGCAGCAGCGATTCGATGGCTGCCCGGCGTTGCGCGGGGGAGAGCAGCGACGCGGCGCGTCGATGAACCTCGCGGGCTGCGGCCTCGGGGGAAAGGGACTTCCACTCGCGGATCGTCATGGGGCGAGGCTCGGGGCCGCCGGGGCGCGAGGCAATGCCGCGGGCGGGCCTGGTTTCGCGTTGCGCCAGGCGCGGGGCCGACGCATTTCCGCCGCCTCATCATGACACCCGAAGCCCGCCTCGCCGAACTCGGCCTCATCCTCCCGAATCCGCCCGCCGCCGCGGGCAGCTACGTTCCCGTCGTGCGAACGGGAAACCTGTTGTACTGCGCGGGCACGATCGCGGTTTTGAACGGAGTGCAGACGCACGTCGGCCAGGTCGGCCGCGAGCAGACGGTCGATACCGCGCGCCAGGCGGCCGAGGTCTGCGTGCTGAACACCCTTGCCAACATCCGCGCCGCGGTGGGCTCTCTCGACCAAGTCACACGCATCGTTTTCGTGAGCGGCTACGTCAACGCCGTGGACGGCTTCACGGAGAGCCCCGCGGTCCTGAACGGCGCGAGCGATCTTCTGGTGAAGATCTTCGGCGAAGCCGGACGCCATGCCCGGGCCGCGGTCGCCGTGAACGGACTTCCCCGCGGCACGACCGTCGAGGTGCAGGTGGTCGCCGAAGTGAGGTGAGGTTCCGGCTTCCGCGCGGATCAATGATCAGCCCGTCGCGGACGTACCGATAAACGGTCGGTATTCGCGACGCGGCCCCGAAGCGCTCCGCGCGGGACAACCACCGATGGATACGGATCGACACGGATCAGGAGGCCACCACCAAACACACCAAAGGCACTAAAGGGACCGAGGTGCGGGTGGAGGGAGTTTCCGAAGATCCGAGGGGGCGCCCTCGGCTACACCGCACGAATTCCGTGACGAGAGTCGGTCCGGGGTTTGCGGACGAAAGCCATCCCGTGTGGGCGCGGCCGTTCGCCGCGGACCATGCGGCTTGCGTGACGGCCAAAGGCTGTTCCGAACGCAGCGGACTTGAACCGCTGACCACGCGGATGAATGCGGCGAGGGTGTGCTCGAAGAGAATCGTGCCTGAAAAACACGATTTCGGATATAGCGGCGCGGTGGTCCAGAATGAGGCCGGGAGAGCTCGAAGTCTCCCCGAACTTCCCGGCCTTGTGTTCAAAATGCGATCGATCGTGCTGCGGTTTTGAACCGCTTCGCGAGGGGGCGACCTCGGACGGACATGGATCGACACGGATAAGCGGGATTCGTTTGTAGCCGGGGTCCGATGACCCCGGCGGATGTTGACCGCCGGTCGGCCAAAGGCGGTTCCGAAGGGTTCCGGGGTTTCAACCGCGGATGCCCCGGATGAGGAGCCGGGGCGAAAGCCTCCCGGCCATACCGGTCTTTTGTTCCAAGACCGTCGGCCGGACGTACGTTCCGGTCACAGGCGCTTGACCATCACCTTGGCGTTGCGGCCGCTTTCCTCGTAGGTCCGCAGGCGCGCGTCGGGGAGGATCTCCTTCGAGGTCTCCTCGAAGCCGCACAGGTTGGTGAAGAAACCGAAGTTCTGCGTCGAAAGCGCGAGCAGGGTGTCGGCGCCGCGTTCCTTCGCGACCATGCCGGCGTACTCGACCATCTTCCGCCCGATGCCGCGGTTGTTGTAGAACGGCATCACGTAAAGCGAGCCGACCTCCGCCATCAGCGGGCGGTCGGGGTAGAAGTACAGCGTGACGCAGGCGATGATGTTCTCGTCGATCTCGAAGACGAAGAAGTGGTCGATGTTCTTCTCGATCGCCTGTTGCGTGCGGTGGACGAGTTCCTCCCGCCGCACGGCGTTGCGCGTGAGGTTGTAGATCATCCGCACGTCGCTCTTCCGCGCGCGCCGGATCTGCTGGTAGTCGTTGCCGTAGACAAGCGAGCCGACTCCCTCGTTGGAGAAAACCTCGTTGAGCAGGCCGTCGAAAACGCGGCCGTCGAGGATGTGGACGCGCGGCGTGCCGGTCTCGATCGCCTTGATGGCGTGGATCGCCTTGCTGCGCGATTCCTCGGCGAGCCGCTGCGGCTCCTCCTGCATCAGGCGGCTGAGCGCCGCGATCGAGATCTCGCGCCGCACCTCGCCGTCGATCTCCAGTCCGGGCGCGGCGGCGAGGTACACGACCTTGGTCGCGTGCAGGGCCTCCGCGAGCTCGGCGGCGAGCAGGTCGGAATTGACGCGCAGTGACTTGCCGTCGGGGCCGAATCCGATCGGCGGGACCACCGGCACGATCTGCCGGTCGATCAGCTCGAGGATAAAGTCCTTGTCGATGCGGTCCACCTTGCCCGTGAACTGCTGGTCGACGCCCTTGATGATGCCCGTGGGCAGCGCCCGCACCGCGTTGGTGATGGCGCACTTGAGCTGGTTCTGCGTGAGTCCCTCGAACAACGCGTGCGAGACGCGCGACGACGCGCGCACCGCGAGGTCGAGCGTGGCCGCGTCGGTCACCCCGGTGCCGTCGGCGTTCGTGATCGGCACGCCGCGCAGCGCGGAAAGCTCCCGCAGTTGCTGGCTGATGCCGTGGACGAGCACGAGCTTGATGCCGAGCGAGCGGAGCACCGCGATGTCGACGAGCAGATTGCCGAAATTGTCGTCGGCGATGACCGGTCCATCGAGGGAGATCACGAAGATCTGCCCCTGGAAGCGCGGCACGTACTTCAGGATTCCGCGCAGGTCCGTCGGCTTGATCGTCGTCGCGGTCGCCGGGACCTGGGCAGGCTGGCCGTTCTGGCCGTTTCCGTTGCTCGTGCTCATCGCGCGCGAGTTGTCGGGCAACGCGCGCGGCGCGTCAATAGCCACGCCATGCGGCGAGTGACCGCGGAGGGCGCTCCCGATCCGCTCCGCGGGGGACAGCCACGGATGCGCACAGGAACGACACGGATGAGGAACCGGCGTTGCGGCCGCGGGCGTGCCACGCGGATGATGCCGAAAGCCACTTCCGCCCCACGGCCCCCCGCATCGCTCCGCGGATTGAGATGTGGTCGTTCCAGCCCTTCCGCACCGCGGTCGAAGCTCCGTCCGAATTCCCCGCGCAGGTCCCGCTTCAAGGCGGCGCGGACACATGCGGGATTGAGTCGCAGCCGTCCGGTCGCAAGCTCGCCGCCATGTTCGTACCGCGCCCTGGTCCCGCCCTGTGCATGCTGGTCCGCTTCGTCGCAGGAATCATCACTGCGGTGTCCGGCCCGGCGACGGCCGTCGCCGCCTCCGGTTCAATCGAAGGTCGCGTCTTTAATCCCGCCGTAGGCGCCTACGTCAGCAACGCCCGTGTCAGCATCGATGCGCTCCGAATCGAAACCGCCACCGACGAATCCGGCTCGTTTCGCCTCGCCAACGTTCCCGCGGGCGACGTGGCCCTGCGCGTCGCTTACACCGGATTCCCGATTCAGATTCGCACCGTGCGTGTGACCGCCGGCCAGCGCCTGGAACAGGATTTTGAATTGCGTTCCGCCGGCGATAAGGACGTCCCGGTGCGCCTCGATGCCTTCCGGGTCGCCGCCCGGCGCGACATGACCGCCTCCGACATTGCCGTGAACGAGCAGCGCTACGCCGCCGGGATCAAGAACGTCGTCTCCACCGACTCCTTTGCCGACATCGCCGACGGCAATGTGGGCGAATTCGCGAAATACCTCCCGGGAGTGACGCTCAACCGCAGTGGCAGCGATGGTCTTGCGCTTTCCATCGGGGGTGTTCCGCCCGGTGGGACGCCCATCATGATGGACGGAAACGGGATCGCCAACGCCGCCGGCTCCAACGCCAACCGGCAGGTCGAGTTCGAGAATATCGCCGTCGGCAGCCTTGCGCGCGTCGAAGTGTCTCGCTCGCAGAATCCCGACGACCCCGCCAATGCCATCGGTGGTTCCGTGAACCTCATCAGTCGCTCCGCCTTCGAGCGCTCGCGTCCGCAATTCACCTTCAAGACGCACCTGTCGTTCCGCGGCCCCGACTTCAGTCTCCAGAAGGAGCCGGGCCCGTTTCAGCACAAGGAGTACGTCTTTTTGCCCAACCTGGAATTCGGCGCGGTGGTGCCTGTCACGCGCAACTTCGGTTTCACGGCCAGCGCGCTCGCGACCCGCACCTTCAACAACGGCCCGGGGATCGTGCAGGATTGGGTGCCGACCGTCGCGGCCCAGTCGACCAACTTTCCCGCCACGACGCCCGACAAGCCGTACCTCGCCCGTTACCGCCTGCAGGAGCGGCCCAAGATCACCGAGCGCAACTCCCTCAGCTTCTCCGCCGACTGGCGCGTCAACGCCGCCGATGTGCTCACGTTCGGCTTCCAGTATTCCAAGTTCCGCGCGGAGTTCTGGGTGCGGCAGCTCAATTTCGACGCCGGCCGCGTCGTATCCTTCGGCGACAACTTCACGCAGGGGGCGGCGGGCACCGGCTTCGTGCAGATCCTCACCGATGCGCGCGAGAAGAACAACACCGCGTGGGCCCCGAGCTTCCGCTACAAACACAACGGACCGCTCTGGCAGTGGCAGGTGACCGGCGCCTATTCGGCCGCGACCAACAATTACTCCAACGAGGGGTACTTCCTCGGCAACAACGCCTACTTCCGCAACGTCACCGTTCGTTTCCAGGACCTCACCGCCGATCATCCGCAGATCGTCTCCGTGAAGGACGCGGCCGGTGTGAACGACGTCAACCCGTATGACCTTTCCAACTACCGGCTCGAGTCCCTGAGCGGTCAAAACTTCAACAGCGCCGCGATCGTCCGCACGATCGGTCTCTTCGTAAAACGCGAGTTCCGGGTGGGGCCGCTGCCGCTGGCGGCCAAGCTGGGCGCTGATCTGCGTTCGGAGATTCGCGATCTGCGCCGGCTGACCTCCGCCACCAGTTTCCTCGGGGCCGACGGCCTCGCCCGGACCGCTGACGACAACGCCGCGCAGTGGATTGACCCGAGCTATTCCTCGCGGGACCTCATCTTCGGCCCGCGGATGCAGTGGTTCGACCTCGACAAGGTCGGCGGCACGTACCGCTCGAATCCCGGTTATTTCACCAGCACGGAGGCCGAGGCGGTGACTGCCTACCGAAGCCGTGTGACGGGGTCGCAGGCAATCACCGAGCGGGTCCTCGCTCCCTACCTGCGCCTCGACACGACCCTGCTCAACGGCCGACTCCAGCTCACAGGCGGCGTGCGCTACGAGCACACCGGGGATGATGGCAACGGCCCGCTCGTCGAGCCCGCCCGCACCTACCAGCGCAATGCCGCGGGCCAGATCGTCCGTGACGCGCAGGGTCGCCCGCTGACGGTGGCGACGCTCGCTTCGCTCGCCGGCAGCCGGCTCGCCTACATCGAGCGGGCCAGCTTCACGCACACGAGCTACGATGGCTTCTTCCCGAGCTTGAACGCCTCCTATAAGCTACAGCCCAACCTGGTCGCCCGCGCCTCCTACGGTCGCTCCTTCAACCGGCCCGACTTCGGCAATATCCTCCCGTCGCTCAACCTGCCCGACCCCGAGTCCACGTCGCGTACGATCACCGCGACGAACCCCGGTTTGAAGCCGTGGTTTGCGGACAGCTACGGCGTGGCGCTCGAGTATTATTTCAACGAACCCGCCACCGGCGTCTTCTCGGTGCGCGCTTATCGCCGCGACATCACGGACTTCTGGGGCACCACGCTGACCCCTGCCAGCGCCGAGCTGCTGGAGCCCTACGGCATCGATCCCACCCTCTACAATCAGTCGTTGGGCTACATGATCAGCACGACTCGCAACGTCGGCGACGCGCGCGTCTCCGGCACGGAGTTCGATTACCGGCAGAACCTCACGTTTCTCCCCGCTTGGGCGCGCGGGTTCACCGTCTTTGGCAACGCGACGCTCCAGCGCACCCAGGGTTCGCAGCAGGCGAGCTTCACCGGTTTTGTGCGCAAGACGTTCAACTGGGGTGTCACCTTCAGCCGCGACCGCTTCACCGCGCGTCTCGCGGTCAACCACCGCGGCAAGATCGACCAGGGCCGTGTGACCAACACCGGGGCCGAGCCCAACACCTTCATCTACCTGCAATCGCGCGCGATCGCCGACCTCTCCGCCGAGTATCGCCTCACCCGGCGCTACGGGTTGTTCGTGACCGGCCGAAACGTGAACTCGGCCAACGAGGACACCGTGCGCTATGGCCCCGCCACCCCCGCCAACAAGATCATCTCCGGCCGCATCAACTACGGTGCGACCTGGTATGTCGGCGTGAAAGGCACGTTTTAAAGCCACAGGGCGGGGCTCGGCCCCGCCGTCCACCCTCATGAATCGTCGCACCTTCCTCCAATCCTCCGCCCTCGCTCTCGCCGCCAGCGCCGTGCCTGCCGTCGCCCAGACCGGCATCCGACGCAAAACCGTCCTGCTGCATTGCGGCTGGGCGACCAAGAACATCGGCGACATCGGCCACACGCCTGGCACACTGCGTTTTCTCGAGCAGTATCTCCCGTCGGCGAACGTCATCCTCTGGCTGCAAAGCACCAATCCCGCGGTCAACGCCATGCTGAAGCGGCGGTTCCCGGATGTGGAGGTGGTCCAAGGGTCTCTTTCCACCAAGGACGGTGCCGTGCAACGGGCGATCGCGCGCTCGGACCTCTTCCTCCGCGGCCCCGGTATGGGCCAGAGCACCGATTTCATGATCCATTGCCGCAGGATCGGGAAACCGTGGGGCCTGCAGGGCCAATCGTATTTCCCTGACATGATCACCGGCAAGGGGTCGGAGGACCGTATCGCCCTCCTCAACAGCGCCGCGTTCATCTACTGTCGCGATTCCAAGACGCTGAACATGCTCCGAGGTGCGGGCATCAAGCCCCCCGTGTTGGAGTTCTGCCCTGACGGCTGTTTCGGCGTCGACGTTCGCGACGAGGAACGTGCCCTGGCCCGCCTGAGGAAGCACGGTCTAGAGCCGAGGAAGTTCATCACGCTGCAGCTCCGTACCCACACGCCCAGCAGCCCTGGCGTGGACGACACTCGGCCGCAGAAGCTTAATCCGTTGCACCCTACGCCCGAGAATATCGCCGACGACAAGCGCCGCGCGAAGGTCTACCAGGATCTCATCGCGATGTGGGTGCAGGAGACCGGCGGCAAGGTCGTCATCGCCCCGGAAGTGAACAAGGAGATGATCTACAACAAGCAGTTCGTCTACGATCCGCTGCCCGATGCGCTGAAGCGCCACGTCGTCAACTTCGACGAGTTCTGGAATGTGGACGAGGCCTGCTCGTTTTACGCGCGGGCCCACACCGTCATCTGCCACGAGCCGCACACCCCCATCATGGCCCTCGCCACGGGCACGCCCATGATGCACACGTTCTCCGAGTTCCATTCGCCCAAATGTTGGATGTTTAAGGACATCGGCCTGGAGGAATGGGCGCCCGAGTTCGACGCCACCCCGGCGAGGAAAATGTTCGAGATCCTGATGGGGATCCATCGCGACTACCCGGCGGCGCAAGCCAAGGTCAAAAAAGCCATGGCTTTCGTCGAGGATCGCGCGAAGTCCCAGATGAACGTGATGAAAGGAATCCTGGGTTAGCCGAGGCCTCCTGGCGGCCATCGCCGGGTTGGCCGCGAAAAGGCGCATGACGCGCACGGAAGACGCGGAAGAGCTGGGATACGGGGGAGACATCGCGATTTTGAACCATCCGCGCCATCTGTGAACTCCGCGGCTAAATGCGCGGAGCGGTTCATGAGGGTGTAACCAACCGGGAACTTGAACCGAAGGCCGCGAAGTTCGGACGGGTGAAGAGGGTTTCCTCATCCGTGAATTCCGTGGGCGACCTTGCGGAGCGAGACGGGAGGGCCTTCGGCGGTAGGTCTCTCTGAATAATCCGCGGTGAACGACCGCGGCTACATCGGCGGTTCATCATTCGTGTCGAGGGGAGGCGAGAGTCGGGAGTGAGTCATTCGTGTCCCTCAGTCCCTCAGTCCTTTCGTCCTTTGGTCCCTTAGTCCTTTGGTCCCTCAGTACTTTAGAGTCCCTCCGCCCCCCGTCACTCGGCCGCTTCGTTCTCCAAGATTTTGGTTGGATTTTGGCGCGCGGATATGCACGTTCCGCG
>JAURJO010000145.1 GCA_030832235.1 Verrucomicrobiota bacterium | reverse complement strand
CCGCTGCCTCCAAACCGGTGGCTCCAGGCGTGCGCTCCCGTGCTGTCCAACTTCACCACGAAGCCCTCCACTCCGCCTTCACTTCCCAGCACCCGCTCCCCCGCTCCCGGATCCCCGTCCACTTCCCCTCGGTAATTACCCACCACCAGCACTGAGCCTCCCGACGACACCGCCAACGCGTTCACGCCTGCCTCGCCCGAGCGTCCGAATTGCGCCGCCCAAGATAAGTCTCCCGCGGGTGAGTACTTGGCAACAAACCCATCGGCTGTCCCGCGCGCGATGAGCGATCGGGTGCCCGCGCCAAGATCGAAATCAACCGTGCCGGAGAAAGTCCCGCCCACGAAGACATTGCCCGACTCATCGGCGGCAACCGCCCTGACTTCGTCGACTCCGGAGGAGCCGATCGCATGCGCCCAAATGAAGTCCCCCGCGGGCCCGAGCTTCACCAAAAAGCCATCGCTCGTTCCGGCCGCACCCAGCATCCGCTGCCCCGCACCGGGGTCGAAGTCGACCTGGCCTTGGAATCCACCGCCGACATAAATGAATCCATCGCCGTCCGTCGCGACCGTTCGTCCCGTGTCGGTGCCGGTGCCGCCTACGGCGCGCACCCACTCGAACGCCCCGGAAGCGTCGAGACTGAGCACAAAGATGTCCGAGTCCCCGGCGGCAGTGATCTCGTTCACGCCGGGCCCGGGATCAAAGTCGACCTTACCACTGAATGATCCGGTCAGGATGACACTCCCCAACGGTGACACGGCGATGGAGCGGATCTCATCCGCCCCCACCCCGCCAAAAGAACGCGCCCAGAGAAGTTTCCCCGCGCGATCAAACTTGCTCACAAAAGCATCCGTACCGCCCTGCGCGGAAGTGGTGGCCGTCGGATTCGACCGGTCGAATGCCGAAACGCCGCTGAATCGACCGGCGACGTAGACGTTGCCGGTGCGATCCAGGATCGTGACGCTCACCTCGTCACGTACGCTACCTCCCCATGATGATGCCCAAGCGAAACGGATATCGTCGAGCGCTAGTGCCGCGGGAAGATTGGGGTTGCCGGCGTCGTCGGTGAATCCGCCAGCATCGACCACTATTCCGATTCCTCCCGAAATTCCTGCGTCCGGAGTGACCGTGGCAGAATAAGACCGGCCACTTCCGGTGAATCCACCCAGCGTGCCGTTGGTGACCTTCACATCGGCCGCGGTGAAGTCGGTTGAGTCTTCGCTGAGCTCAAAGGTGATCGCCGCGGTTTCACCTGACTTGAGCGCCGTCCGACTCGACCTGATCGCGACCAGCGGCGATTGGGTGTCGACCCGGATGGAGCGGCTGGCGGCCAACGATCCGGCCGCGCCCGGAACGGGAAGCGCGAGTGCGGCGGCAACCCCGGAAAGATTCACGATTTCCCCTCCGTTCAGCCGGAGCGCGCCCACTCCGGCATGATCCAGAAGATCGCTGCGGTCCCCGTCCTTCACCTCGTACCTGAACGTGAGGGTCGCCCCTCCTGAACCGGAAACATACACCGCGCGACGCGCGGGTTTAACCGCGAGATCAAGCACCGGCTCACCTCTAACTGTCACCGCGTTGGTGAAGGTAACCTGAATATTGATCACGACGCCCGAGCGATAAGCGCCATCAGCGTTGGAAGAGGAAAGGCCGGCCACGGTGACCCCGATCGCCGGCTCCAACCGGAAGGAAGCCTCGTCCGAACGCAGGCTCGGATTTCCCGCCAGATCACGCGCGAAACCGGCCAAGGCCGTGACGGTTGCCCGCGCGCCGGAAGTCGGAGAGGGAGTGAATACCGCAGCGTATTGCGCGCCGGAACCGGTGATGTTCGCCAGGGAGCCGCCACCGACCAAAAGGGCCGAAGCGTCCAAACCAGTGACCGGCTTGTTGAAGGTGAAACTCACCGGCCCGCTCTCTCCGACGCGGACCTGGGCGGGAACGGTCACCGTGAGGGAAGGTGGGTTGAAGTCGGTGGAGAGCGGGGTGGGAGCGCTGGGGGCCGACACGTTGCCGGCGGCGTCCTCGACCACCACCGTCAAGGCCCCGCCGGCCGGCACCGCGGCCTGCAGCGCCGCCGCCGTGCTCGTCCCCAGTTCAAAGCTCACCTGGGTGTCCGCGGAGGCGATCGCCGTGTCCGTCGCCAGCAGCCGGTCGCCCAGATACAACCGCGCGCTGCCACCGGTCGCGGCTCCCGCCACCACCGTCGAGGTCACCCTCAGCCCCGTGTTCGTCGCATTCAGCGTGTTCGCCACCACCGTCCCGCCCAACGCGTTCACCCCCGGCGCTCCCGGCGCCTCCGGCGCCTGCGTGCGCACCACCAGCGCCTTGCCCCCAAGATTGTCCGCCGCCGCGGGCAGCGTCGTCGCGACGAGCCCGTTGCCCGCCAAGTCCGCCACCGTCCCCGCTGTATAGCTGGTCACCTTCAGCGCCGGGCTCATGTCCCCGGCCCGCACCGTGTACATCCCCTTCAACACCGCTCCCGCGGCGGCCGTGGTCAGGTTCACCACCGCCCCCGTG
>JAURJO010000144.1 GCA_030832235.1 Verrucomicrobiota bacterium | reverse complement strand
CGCGGATCGATGCGGAAGGACGCGCGGTCCTCGACGCCCGCGGGCGCCCGGTCTCCGCCCCCAAGGTCGTCGCCAGCAACGGCACGCTGGTGACCCTGCCCGCGCTGCCGCAGCCATGGGTGACGCGCGCGACACCCGACGGCGTCTTCGCCGAACTCGTGAAGGTCGGGACCAACGGCGACAGCAACCGCACGGCATTCACCGCGGTTTATAACTTCGTGGCGGGCTACCACGGCGGCCAGCATGCGTTCCTCCGTCCCGAGGCCCCGACGATCGTCGTGTTCTTCATGGACGAGGAGGAGACGCGGATGGCGCGGTGGAACGCCCAGCGTGACGGGACCCGGCGGGCGGAGTGGATCGAGGACGGCCGCCTGCCGGACCTGATCCGACGCCATAACGCGCGGCACCCGCGCGACCCGCAAACGCTCGACGGCTACATCAACCCTTGGGTGCTGCGGCCCTTCATCATCGCGAAGGGCAACCGGCGCGGCAGCGTGGAGATGCACGCGGTGGTCCCGCCCGGAAACGTCTCGCACCGCCGCGCGGCGGAACTCAGCGGCGGCAGCGTGTTGAACCTCGCGGAGGACTTCTCGGCGCCGCTCGCCGCGCTCGGCGATCGCATCGCCGACACCGTCGCCGTGCCGCTGGAGCCGGTTCTGGCCGGGGCGATGTTCCAACCCGCAACGTTGCGCGTGCAGGTCGACGGCCGCGCGGTGGCGGCCGATCCGCGGGATGGATTCACTTACGATCCGCAGGGACACACCGTGCGCTTCCACGGGGAATCGAAACGGCGGGCCCAGCGTGCGAAGATCGAGATCTCCTACGAGGAACACCTGTAGGCGCGATCCCGGGCGCCTCAGCCGAGGCTGGAGTCGTCGTGCGTTTTCCCTAGCCTCCAGGGACCCCCATGGTCCGAGGCACGCTCTGGAAAAGACTGGCCCGCGGCGCAGCCGCCGCGGCCGCGCTCTCGTTGGTCGCGCTCGCGCTGCGCGCGGCGTACGCGTTCCGCGACCGGAATCCGGGCTACGCCGTGCGGATCTCGGTCTCCGCGGAAAAATCCCGCGCCGAACCGCGGCCGCTCCGCGCCGGCTTCGCGCGCGAACGCATCAATCCCGACCTCGGCGACCCGGCGCGGCCGGTCTGGCTCGCGGGTTTTTCCCAGAACCGCGCCGCCACCGCGATCCACGACGACCTCTGGGCGGTCGCCTGCGTGGTCGACGACGGTCACACGCGCGTGGGGTTCGTCGCCCTCGACGCGATCGGGCTTTTTCACGACGACGTCATCGCCATACGTCAACGCCTCGCGCCGGAGCTCGGCCTCGCCTACGCGATCGTCGCCGCGACGCACAACCACTCGACGCCCGACCTCATGGGCCTGTGGGGCCCGCACCCGCTGCGCAACGGCGTCGATCCCGCCTACCGCGAACGGGTGATCGCGACCGCCGCGCGCACGCTGGCTTCGGCCGTCGCGGCGCTGGCGCCCGCGCAGGTGGCATTCCACGAGATCGCCGTGCCGCCGGCCGGACTCGTCGCCGACACGCGCCGGCCCGAGGTCTACGATTCCGATGTGCGCGTGATGCATTTCACCGCGCCCGCGGGCGGCGCGACGCTCGGCACGCTGGTGACTTGGGGCAACCACCCCGAGACGCCGTGGGCAGGCAACACCGAGGTCACGGCCGACTTTTGCGGCGTGCTGCGCGACGTCCTCGAACGCGGGGCGTCGGGCCCGGCAGGATCACTGGCGGGCCTAGGGGGCGTGCATTGCTTCATCAACGGCGCGGTGGGCGGGCTGATGACGACCCATCCCAGCACGACGGTGCGGGACCCGCTCACGGCGACCGACCATCGCCAACCCTCGCACGACAAGAGCGCGGCCGTCGGTCGCCAGCTCGCCGCCCGCATCCTGCCGCGCCTGCGGGAACCGGCGGTGGCGGCGACGACGCACGCGCCGATCGCGATCGAGGCCCGCACGTTTGAGCTGCCGGTCGACAACGTGAACTTCCTCCTCGCGCCGGTGCTGGGAATCATGGACCGCGGCCACAGCCGCTGGCGCCACGTGCGCTCGGAGGCGGCCGTGCTGCGCTTCGGCGAGGCGTCGATCGCCTGCGTGCCGGGGGAGATTTACCCCGAGATCGTGAACGGCGGCGTGGAACGCGCCCCGGGCGGGGACTTCGACGTGGAGCCGGTCGAGGTGCCGCCGTTGCGGGCGCTCCTGCCGGGCCGGGTGAAGTTCGTGCTCGGACTCGCGAACGACGAGGTCGGCTACGTCATCCCGCGCAGCGAGTGGGACCGGGAGCCACCGTACCTGTACGGCGCATCCAAGCCCGTCTACGGTGAGGTCAATTCGCTCGGCCCCGAGACGGCCCAGCGCCTGCACGCCGCCCTGCGCGAACTCAGCGCCGCCCTCCGTTGAGGCGCGCAAGCTCGCCGAGTCCGCGGCTGCAGCCGCAGCCACATCAGCCGGGCGTAACACGGGCTTGGTTTCCCGATCTTCCGCCCCGCCTGCGGGACATTTCTCCGAGATCGACCCCCACCCTCTTCTGCGCCTCTTGCGCCTCTTCGCGGCCATCCCAAACCCATTCAGCCGCGATAAGGCGCAAAACGCACAAAACATGCGGCGAGCGCTCAAGCCACTTCATCCCTAAGCCCGGATCGCTCCTCCACCACCGCACCCTTCTCCGGATCGAACCCCACCCCTCCTGCGCCTCTTCGCGGCCACGCCAAACAAGTTCAGCCGCGATAAGTCACAAAATTGCGTTTATCGATACGATGCATGCCCAAGCTAGAACCCTTACAGCATCCGGCAGGAACCTCCTCGCTGGTACGACGATCATTTCCAGCCCCTCAGCGCGCGGTCTATGAAGCAAGGGAGATGCAGCCTAACCCGATCAAAGAAATAGGGTGATTACCCTATTTCTGGGTTT
>JAURJO010000143.1 GCA_030832235.1 Verrucomicrobiota bacterium | reverse complement strand
GGCCATCGCGGCGGCAATCCCCACGACGCCGGAGGTGCACATTCCCGGCCTGCATCTGGAAGGACCGTTCATGGCGGTGGGCGGAGCGGCGTGTCCGACACTGCCCGGCGACCTCGGCTTGCTGGAGGAGATGCTCGCGGCGTGCGCGGGCCGGCTGGCGGTCATGTCGGTGAGCCCCGACACGCCGGGAATATTTCCCGTCATCCGGCGCCTGCGCGAAAGAGGCGTCATCGTTTTCCTCACGCACACCCGCGCGAACGCGGACGACACAGAGGCAGCGCTCGAGGCCGGGGCGGTGCACGCGACGCATTTCTACGACGTGTTCTATCCGCCCGCGGAGACCGACCCCGGCGTGCGGCCGGTTGGCGCGGTGGAGGCGATCCTCGCGGATCCGCGCGCGAGCGTGGATTTCATCGCGGACGGCGTGCACGTCCACCCGGCGGCGATCCGCGCCGCGGTCGCCGCGAAGACCTGGCGCGGTGTGCTCCTGATCACCGATTCCAACATCGGCGCCGGCCTTCCGGAGGGAACCTACGACACCCCGTGGGGCTATCCGGTCACGGTTTCGGCCGCGCGGGCCGCGCGCCACGCGACGAAAGGTTTTCTGGCCGGCAGCGCGCTGACGATGGACCGCGGGATCGAAAATCTCCTCCGCTGGCTGCGCCTGCCGCCGGCGCAGGTCTGGGCGATGGGCACACTCAACCCGGCGCAGCTGCTCGGACTTACCCGGAAAGGCCGCCTGGAGCCGGGGGCCGACGCCGACCTTGTGCTGTGGGACGACGATCTGCGCGCCCGCCGTACCTGGCTAGGCGGGTCGGTGATATTCGCGCGCGAGTAAGCAAAATCCCGCGCATCCCCCGCGACGCCCTTCAACCTTTTCATGAAATCCCGCCGCCCCGCCTCCTTCACCTTCGCGCCCGCGACCTTCGTTCCGTTTCGCGACCAACGCGCGGTGGCGAAAGTGCGCGCTATCCGGCGTCAGGATATCACGCGCCACCGCAACCCGGACTTCCGCATCACGGTGATACCCGACGCCGAGTTGGAGCACCGCTGGATCACAGACATGTTTTTCCGCGTTTCCGAGGCAATGGCCGCGGGCCGGACGTACGTGATGATCATGCCGAACCCGTGGCCGGGTTACGCGAAGCTCGCGGCGATGCTGAACCGCGCGCGGGTCGACTGCCGCCGGCTGCACACGTTCAACATGGACGAGTACGCCGACGAGCACGGCCGGATCGCGCCCGAGACGTGGGAGTTCGGCTTCGGTCACGCCTTCAAGAAATTCTTCTATGCTGAGCTGGACCCGAAGCTGCGTCCGCCGGAGCGGCAGATCCACGTTTTCACCGACAAAAACATGAAGGACTACGGCCGGATGTTGGCCGATCTCGGGGGAGCGGACATCTGCTACAGCGGGCCCGGATGGACGGGACACCTCGCGTTCATCGAACCCGACGCGCCGGAATTTGCTGGCACCTTCGAGGAGTGGAAGCGGATGGGCCCGCGCGTGTGCACGCTGAGCCCCTTCACCATCGCTCAGAACTCGCTGCACGGCTGCTTTGGGATGAGCGGCGACCTCACCGCGGTGCCACCGAAGGCGGCGACGATCGGCCCGGCGGAAGTCATCGGCGCGAAGCACCGCATTCAGATGCACGGCATCACGGTGGACGGATCGTTCGCCTCATGGCAGCGACTCACCACGCGACTCGTGCTGCATGGCCCGGTGACGAAGTTCGTGCCGGAGTCACTCCTGCAGACCCTGCGCACGGATGTGTGGGTGACGGAGTCGATCGCCGCCGACGTGGAGCCGCGCTGGGACAAAGGTTACTGACCGTCGCCGCTTGGCTTTGACACGGGCGGCGGGGCAACTCCCCTTGCCGCACCCCAACGGCCCTGCCCCGGTCGCACCCCAACCCGCATGAATGCCCTCGCCCCGACCTTCACCCTGCTCGATTACGGTGTCTTCGGCGTGTACCTGCTTCTTACGGCGGCGATCGGTTTGTGGTTCGTGAAGGGCCAGCGCGACCTCGACGAGTACTTCCTCGCGGGACGGTCGATGGGCAGCGTGGTGGTTTCGATGACGATCCTGGCGGCGTTGTTTTCCGGGATCACGTTCATCTCGGGCCCGGGCGAGTCATACCTAAACGGCCCATTGTTCTACCTGGTGAACCTCGGGTTCTTCGTCGCGACGCCGCTGACGACGATCGTGTTCCTGCGGCTCTACTACAACCCGCGCTTCTTCACCGCCTACCAGTACCTTGAGGAGCGTTTTTCCGGCCCGCTGCGCACGCTGGCCGCGGCCTCGTTCATCCTGCGCGTGCTGCTTTGGCTGGCGGCGGCGACTTACGCACCGGCGCTCGCGCTCGAGCAGGTGACCGGGATGCCGTTGTGGTTCACCATCCTCTGCACCGGATTGATCACCACGGTCTACACGACCTTCGGCGGTATGCGGGCGGTGATTTGGACCGATGTCATGCAGCTGATCGTCCTCTTCGGCGGCATGCTCCTCATCATGGCCGTCGCGATCGGCCGCGTGCCGGGCGGAATCGCGCAGGTGATCGAGCTCAACGGTCAGAACGGAAGACTCGATTTGAGCCTGAGCCTCGATCCCACCGTGCGGATCACGCTCTGGGGTCTCGTGATAGGTTCGGCCTTCATGCACCTCGTGCAGATGGCGACCGACCAGGTTTCGGTGCAGCGTTACCTCACCGCGACGAGCCTGCGGACGGCACAGCGCGGCCTTTGGCTGAAGCTCTGGCTCGTGCTGCCCGTGACCGCGGTCTTCTACGGCACCGGTGCTGTGCTGCACGCGTTCTACTCGGTCCACGGCGACCCGCTCGCCGCCGGCAAAATCGCGAAGGCCGATCAGATCCTGCCCTACTTCGTGATCAACGAGCTGCCCTCCGGTCTGCCGGGGCTCTTCATCGCCGCGATCTACGCGGCGAGCATGTCGACGATCTCCGCAGGCATCAATTCGCTGACCTCATCGAGTCTGATCGACTTTCATCGCCGGCTTTGGCCGGGGGCGGACCGCTCCGATCAGGCGCAGCTGCGCCTCGCCCGCATCCTCACGTTTTCCTACGGTGTGATCGTCATCGCGCTGGCTTTTCTCGTCGAACGCCTCGGGACCCTGCTGGAAGCCACAAACAAGATAATTAGCCTTGTCGGTGGTCCGCTCATCGGACTCTTCCTGCTCGGAATGATCACCGCCCGCACCACCGCGCGCGGGGCGCTGATCGGCTGGGTCGCCGGTTTCTGTACCACCCTCTGGATCGCGTTCGGGACCAAGGTCTCGTTCCTCTGGTGGGCCGCCGCCGGCACCCTCGCGACCTTCTTCGTCGGTTATCTCACCAGCCTCCTCGAGTCCAAGCCGCCGGACCACCAGCTGGATGGCCTGACATGGTCGCGGCGGCCGACGCGGGAAGCAGCGGCTCCGAAGAGCGAAACGTGAAGCGGCTAACCAGTAACCTCATCGCGATCGCACTCCTCGTTGGAGTGGGAACAACGAGGGCACCGGCAGCAGGCTGGGAACAGCGCGCGCCACTGCCGGTCCCCAACGGCGGCTTCGTCGCGGCTGCAGTGGGCGGCCGCATCGTGATCGCCGGAGGCACCACGTGGGACGGCGATACCAAGCGCTGGCTCAGCCAAATTTGGAGCTACGATCCCGCGACCGACCGTTGGCGAGAGGCCGGACGACTGCCCGCCGCCCTAGCTTATCCGGCGAGCGCGCAGGTCGGCGACACCCTGTGGTGGGCCGGTGGGAGCGGCGGTGAAACGACGCACCGCGCGCTTTGGACGCTGGGCAACGATCTTGCCCCGCGCCTGGTCTCACGACTCACCGACGGTTTTGTTTATGCGGCCGCGGCGGCGGTTGGGCTGGAATTACATGTGGTGGGCGGCACCGATGATCAGGCCGCGCTCGATCGCGTCACACGCCGCTTCCGCTCGATCGACCTGAAGACCGGCCGCGTGACCGAACTGCCACCGTACCCCGAGGCGGGGCTCACGACTGGCACCGCGGTGGCAGTTGACGGCCGCATCTTGGTGTTCGGCGGCGCCCGCTGGGACGCAACCGCGCGAACGGTGATCAACCATGCGGCGGCTCATGCTTACGACACGCGAACTCAGCGATGGTCCGCCCTGCCGCCGCTCCGCCACGCCAACCGGGGAATCACCGCCATCACGCTAGATCCACGCCGAATCTACCTCGCGGGAGGATACGAGAACGACGATACCGGTTTCGTCAGCAGCGCTGTTATCTTTGATCCGGAAAACCCAGGGTATCGCCCAGCCACGCCGCTGCCGTACGCGGGAATGGTAACCCTCGTGAAAGTAGGCGACTGGGTTTATTGCCTCGGCGGCGAGGACAGGAAACGGCACCGCAGCGCCGCGGTGCACCGAATCGCGGCGGACCAACTCTGAGCAGGAACTAACTCCACCGCGCCAGCAGCGCGGCGAGGCGTTCGCGGCGGCGCGGGTCGAGGGTGAGCGGCAGATCGCGCTCCAATTGCTCCATCGTGGGCACAACGCCCCACGCGGTGGGCGAGAAGACCTCGTGCGCACGTCCGACCGGCAGCCCAAGCTCGCGGGCCTGACGGTCAAAGCGGGCGCGCAGCTTCCCCTTCCACGCCGCGAGGTCCGCGGTGGGCTCAAGGTGATGGCGCGCGACCCACGGGAGCCATTCGTTGATCTGGCTCTGGTGGCACCACGACTGCGCGGCGATGAGGTCGAAGGCGGGCTCGACGTCGACCACGAGTTCACCCGCGTTGTCGCCCGCCATGTAGCCGTCGTAGGTGTTGAGAATCACGGGCGTGCGGATCCAGCGGGAGCTCGTCTCGTCGGCCACGGGATACTCCTCGAGGAACTCGTGCGGGACGTTGATGAGGTAAGCGATTCGCCGCACCGCGTCGGCTACCGTGATGTGATCAGGGTGCACGCCGGCCCGCGGATCCGCCGGCAACGGCGGACAGAAGAGGTAGTCGGGCTCGAAGTCGCGGATCGCCTTCCAGAGCGCGGCGAGCAGATCGCGCGTCACGAAGTGTGCTGCCTCCGTGAACGGCCGCCCGTCGGGTTTGTGCAACAGCTCGAACTCGTAGCCTCCGAGCCGCGCGCTCGCCTGCTGTTCGGCGAGACGCAAGGCGGCGGTTTCGTCGCGGGTGCGGAATTGGTGCCCGGAGCGGCTGTCGGTGCACACGATCACCCGCGCGCGGAAATCCGGGAGGTTGCGCCGGCGAAGAAGTTCGAAGGTTCCGGCGGCCACGAACTCGAAGTCGTCGAAGTGGGCATGGACGCAGAGTACGCGCACGGAAGTGTGTCTCCGCGGCGGCGCGGGGGATGACAACCCGAAAGCCGGTGGCACCGACACGACGCGTTGAGACCGGCCTTGTGCCGCCGCGGCCGCTCGGGTTCGCTCCTGTCCGAGGCGCCGAGCGCCATTACGTTTCCCTACCCCACACCCATGAAAAATGATCGTCGTTCGTTCCTGACCGCTTCCGCGGCGGCTGCTGCCGCCAGCCTGATTAGCGGCTCCCGCGCCTCCGCTGCCCCAGCCGCGCCTGCGGCGCGCGGACGCACCAAGCTCGCCGTCGCCACCTACTCGTACTGGCACTTCAAGACCAACAAGGTGCCGGTCGAGACCGTGATGGACCGCGCGGCCGAACTCGGCGCCGAGGGCGTCGACATCCTGCATCGCCAGATGGATATCGGCGAACGCGCCCCGCTCGATGCCGCGGGCCGCGCTTACCTGCGCCGGTTGAAGCGCCACGCGTTCAGCCGCGGACTTTCGATCTGCTGCGTGTCAACGCACCAGAGCTTCGTGAAGGCCGACCGCTCTGAGCTGGCAACGGAGGTCGAGCACACGCGCAAATGTATCGAACTCGCTTACGAGCTCGGTTGTCCGTCGATCCGCATCAACACCGGCCGATGGGGCACGACGCGCAGCTTCGACGCTTTGATGGCCAACCGCGGCATTGAGCCGGTGCTGCCCGGGCATACGGAGGACGAGGGTTTCAAATGGTGCATCGACGGCATCACCCAATGCCTCGCCAAGGCCGAGGAATGCGGCGTGGTGCTGGGTTTGGAGAATCACTGGGGGCTGGCCCGCACCGCCGCGGGACTCCTGCGCATCCTGGACGCGATCAAGTCGCCGTGGCTCGGAGCGTTGATGGACACTGGGAACTTCCTCGAGGATCCCTATCCGCAACTGGAAGCGATGGCGCCGCGGACCGTCTATGTGCAGGCGAAGACCTATCACGGCGGTGGCGAGTGGTACACGCTCGACCTGGATTACCCGCGGATCGCCAGGATCCTGGCGCGCGCCGGCTACACAGGCTGGGTCGGGCTCGAGATGGAAGGCAAGGAGGACGCCGCGACGGCGGTGCCGAAGAGCCTGGCAACGCTGCGGGCGGCGTTTGGTTGAACGCGCGATACGCTCCGACGCATGTCAGAGGCATCGACGCCATCCGGCGCGCAGCAGGGCGACGCGAAGGGACGGCTGGACTCGGTTGATGCCCTGCGCGGGGCCGTGATGGCGCTCATGGCGCTGGATCATGCGCGGGACTTTTTCCACTCGGGGGCGCTGCACGGCGTGAACCCGCTGGATCCTGCCACCACCACGCCCGCGCTTTTTTTTACGCGTTGGATCACCCATTTCTGCGCGCCGGTTTTCGTGCTGCTGGCGGGAGCTGGGGCGTATCTCTCCATGGCGCGCGGGCGGACAAAGGCGGAGTTGTCGCGCTTTCTGCTGACGCGCGGAGTTTGGTTGATCGTGCTCGAGATGACGTTCGTGCAGTGGGCCGGCTGGGCCTGGCGCATCGATCTGAAGGTGCATTTCGCGCTCGTTCTCTGGGCGATCGGCTGGTCGATGATCGGGTTGGCGGGGTTGGTTAATCTGCCGCTGCGTTGGGTGGCGGTGATCGGCGCGATCTTGTGCGCGGGGCACAATGCTTTGGACGGCGTCAAAGCCGCTGACCTTGGCGCGTTTGGCCCGCTGTGGGCCGTGTTGCACGAAGGCGGCGAAGTGGCGCTTGGGGGCGGGCATCGACTGCTGGCCGGCTATCCGCTCGTGCCGTGGGTAGGCGTGATCGCGATCGGGTACGCGCTCGGGTCGTGGCTGATACTTCCTCCGTCCGAGCGGCGGCGACGCCTGGTTTTTTCGGGGACAGGTATGATTGTGGCATTTTTGGCGCTCCGTGCGTCCGGAGCCTACGGTGATCCGAACCCGTGGAGACCGGATGAAAGCGCACTGGGGACAGGCTATCGTTTCCTGTCCTGCGCGAAGTATCCTCCCTCCCTCTGCTACCTGCTGATGACGCTGGGACCGGCGCTGCTCCTAGTTGCGTGGTGGGACATCCGCCGGCCCGCATGGACGGCACCCTTGGTCACATTCGGCCGCGAGCCGATGTTCTTCTACCTCCTTCACCTTCCCCTGCTCCACAGCCTGTCCCTCGTAGTCTCGATCATACTTTGGGGACAAGCTACATGGTTGTTCGGGTTCCCGGGTGAAAACGCACCGTCACACGTCGGCACCGATCTTACAGGAGTCTATCTCGCCTGGGTCCTCTCGCTGGCACTCCTTCTCTCAATTTGCAGGTCGTTTCGCAATCTGAAGCAACGCCTCAAGTCTCCTCTACTGAACTACCTCTGAACAAGGGACAGGCTTTGGGGATAAGTGGCTCTCAGCCCATTTTATAAACCCAGTCGGGTGCACGCTGCGGCAGTTTGGCGACTCAATTGGAATCCGACCGACGGGAATCGCCTCCAAGTCCGATCGGGCCATCCGGAGACTGGAGAATCATTCATCGACCGCAGCTAGCTCCATTGCTGAGCGCCCCCATCGCATTAGGTGGGAACCATATCGCGAAAGGCTGGTTCTTGCCCTACGAACCACTTACGGCCTTACAGCACTAATGGTAGTGAGCCCGCCCCAGTCAGTGACTGGCGGCAAAGGTATGGCGCTCCGCTCGTAAGAGCCGGGATTTATCCTCCGCATCGCGGAAAGACGTTCTTCGACAAAAACCTGTCCGCCCAAGACGGCTCCGTAGGTAAAGTAACGTACGCGGCAGAGCAGAACCTGAACCAGCGGAAGTCTGCCGCCATCGGCCACGACTTTTATGAAATCGTCCCTGGTAATACCCCGCGCGCCTTCACGCCCGACCGAGCCGGACACAAAGAGCCGCGTTCGATACTTGTCGTGGACGACCTTCCAATCCGCGTCGCTGAAGATCGAGCGGATTCCGTCCTCTGCAACCTTTACGCCCGCTACAGCTTCAGCGTAGCCGCAAAACCTGTAGTCCTTTGGATCATTGGCTAGGCCGGCACGGACGGCGTTGAGATCAATGTAGGCTGCCACCGTCGCGAGCACGTGCTCGCCGCACTCGATGAGCACGCTCCTGAAACGCTCTGCCCAAAGCGTGCCAAATCGATCGCGGTTTTTGTTGAACCAAATGCTGAACCGCTGCTTCAGCAGCTTCATGAACTGCGAGACATCCCCCATCAGCGCCAACTGTCGTCTCCGCCATTCTACAGCCCACTGGTCATTCTCGGCCAAGTGAGCACGCACGACCGGAATTGCCGGGGTCTGGTAAGACGTGGCTTCAGGATGCAGTGAACCGTAACGCCGGAGGAGTTCCTCGTCCGAAACAAATTCCCGCCGTGGAACTCGGACTAGGACGTGAAAGTGATTCGATAGAATAGCGTAGGTAATGACTTTCACGCCGCAGAAATCAGCGATTCGCCAGATCATGCGGCGCAACGTCTCCCTGGCAGATTCGTCTAAGAGAAACTCCCCGTTCACCGTGCGAGTCACGCAGTGGTAACATGCCTCTGCTTCACTGGGGTCGATCTTGATCCGGTTCTGCCTCACAACGAGAGCCTCGAACGAAAATCGTGGTACCACAAACCGGCTGAATACCCGAATCGCAGCAGAATAGCCTGTCCCTTCTGCTAGGCTGCCGCGGTTTGTCGCCGCATGATCCACCTGCTCAAGTCCCGAACCCCTTTGAAGGCTCAAATACTGACCTGTTTTCTTATTTTTACCCTGCTGCAGGTCCAAGCCGCCGACTGGGGCATGGTGCCTGTCCCTGGGAAGCGCGAAGCTACCGAAGTCCATGCGACCTCCCTTGCCGGCGGCAATTCATGGTACCGCACCTGGGTGAAGGTAGATCCTTCGTTTTTCACCCGCCACGAACGTAACCTGTTCGAGGAGTCCGTGGGGATCCATATCCGCGATCTCGCTGGCGCGCACGAGGTCTGGGTGAACGGCACGCGGCTCGGGACCGGCGGCGCATTTCCTCCTAACTACCGCAGTGGCCGCGCCACCTTTCATCGCCACAAAGTTCCGGTCGGCACGCTGCGCAAGGGCGAGTGGAACGAGATCGCGATCCGTGTCTTCACCCCGCCGACACCTGACGCCCAAGGCTTTCTTGGCGAAGCGCCGTTCATCATGAACTATTTCGTGGAATGCGTGCTCGCAGGTCCGTGGGAATTTTTCCCGGGCGCCGACTACTCCCCCGGGCCCGCGCGGCCAGAGCGCCCGGCCACGTCCTCCTTCGATACTTTCCGTGAATCCAACCGCGTCCTCGCTCGCGCCGCGCAGGTTCCGGGTGCAAGGCTGTCCCCGGATGAATCCTCCGCCCGCCTCGCCGCCGCCCCCGGTCTCCGCGCGGAATTGATCATCCACGAACCGCAGGTCGCCCAGCCTTTCCACTTAAGCTTCGACGAACGGGGCCGGCTCTGGGTCACGCACTCCCGCCAATACCCTTATCCCGCCGGCGTAACCATGGTGAGCCGCGATAAGTACTACCGCTCCCACTACGATAGGATTCCGCCCGCGCCGCCGCATCATGACCGCGGAGCCGACGTCATCTCGATCCACGAATCCTCGCGCAACGACGGCAACTTCGATCGTCACAAGGTGTTCGCCGACGGACTCAACATGGCCAACGCCGCCCTGCGAGGCCATGGCGGCGTCTGGGTCATGCACACCCCGCACCTCCTGTTTTACCCCGACGCCGACGGTGACGATATCCCCGACGGTCCGCCCGAAACCCGCCTCACCGGCTTCGGCCTCGAGGATTCCCACTCGATTGCGAACGGACTCGTGTGGGGACCCGACGGCTGGCTCTACGGAGCGCAAGGTAGCACGACCTCCAGCCGCGTGACGCGTCCCGGCCCCGATCCCGCCGAAGCACCGGGGATTCATTTCGAGGGATGCATGATCTGGCGCTACCACCCGCGGACTCGCGCTTACGAGATTTTCGCGGAGGGTGGAGGTAACACCTTCGGCCTCGAGTTTGACGCTCAGGGACGCCTCTACTCCGGCCACAACGGCGGGAGCACCCGAGGCTGGCACTTCGTCCAAGGCGGCTTCTACCTGATGCAAGGCGTCGACCCCGGGAAATTCGGCCCGCCTCGCAACCTCTACGCCTTTGGCGATCTGCCCATGATGGCAACCAAGGACCCCGTCGTGCGCTTCACCCACTTCGGCGCTTTCGCCGAGGGCACTGCCCTGCCTGCACCGTGGGCCGGCCGCCTCTTCGCGCTCGATCCGCTGCACAACACCGTGATCACCGCGGAACGCCTGCCGCGCGGCGCCACCTTCACGACCGCCGACCGGGGCCCCGCGCTCACCAGCACCGATCCCGCTTTCCGACCGGTCTACATCACCAACGCACCCGACGGCTCGCTCGTCATCGCCGATATGTACGACTTTTACGTTGCTCACGGACAACATTACCAAAGTCAGATCGATCCATCCACCGGCCGCATCTACCGGCTCCGGGCGGCGGACGCCCCTCTGGAGCGAGACGTAAACCTTGCCGCCAAAAATACCGCGGAACTCGTTGGCCTTCTGTCCCATCCGAACAAATGGCACCGCCACACCGCCGTCCGCCTTCTAGGTGAACGTCGCGACCCAACCGCCACTCCGCTCCTGAGAGCGCTGCTGGGGACAGACTATGGGCTCGGAGCCCTTCACGCCCTGTGGGCGCTGCACCAATCCACCGGGCTTTCGGAAGGCGATGCCCTCTCCGGCCTGAAACACGCCCACGCCACCGTCCGCGCCTGGACCGCCCGTCTGCTAGGTGACGAATGGGGACACCACCGCAATCTGGGGACAGGCAGACACTCCGCCGCCGTACGGGCACTGTTGCCTGTCCCCGTTTTCAAGGCCCTGCTCGCACAGGCGGCCGCCGAGCCCGATGCCGAAACACTCGCGCAATTCGCCAGCACCGCCCGCCGTCTCGACTCCGACCAAGCCCTGCCGCTCGCCGCCACCCTGCTCACCCGCCGTGAGATGGCTCAGGATCCATTCATCCCACTGTTGGTCTGGTGGGTATTCGAAGCCCACCTTCCCGCGTCGGCAGAGCAGACCTTGGGGCTTTTCCTCAATCCAGGGCTTTGGGACGAACCCATGGCGCACGAGCACGTGTTGCCGCGGATCGCCCGCCGGCTCGCAGTCGATGGTCGCCGTTCGGAGCTCAAACTGCTCAGCCGTCTTTTCGCCCAAGCGCCTTCACCCAGCCATGCGGCCCCCCTACTCGCGGGTCTGGAGGAAGCCTACCGCGGCCGCGCGATGAACGATCTGCCAGAGGAACTCGTCACGCGCCTGCGCGGCCAGGGACAGGTTCCGCTCGCGCTGCGGCTGCGCCAAGGCGAGGCCACCGCGATCTCCGAGGCGATAGCGCTCCTCACCAACCCGAAAACCCGCCCAGAGGAACAACTGCGATTCACTCGCGCGCTGGGGGAGACTCGCTCGGCATCCGCGGCTCCCGCGTTGCTGACCGTCGCGACACAGGGTCGAACCGATGCCCTGCGCGCTGCGGCCCTTTCAGCCCTTACTGCGTTTAACGATGACGACCTCGGGGCAAAAATCGCGGCGGTCCTACCGGCGATGAAAGGGTCCGTGCGTGAGACGGCGATCAGCGCGCTCGCCAG
This sequence comes from Verrucomicrobiota bacterium, assembly GCA_030832235.1. Taxonomy (GTDB): domain Bacteria; phylum Verrucomicrobiota; class Verrucomicrobiia; order Opitutales; family Opitutaceae; genus ER46. The sequence continues at coordinate 14,437 of JAURJO010000143.1, read as the reverse complement.
CCGGCCCGCGTGGAGCCGAGCGCTCCTCGATGCGCTGGAACGCGGTTACCTGGCCCCCGCCGCGATTCCAGCCGACGCCGCCGACCGGCTGCGCTTGAGCCGTGACAAAGTCATCGCCACCCGCGCCGGAAGCCTGCTGCCGCCCCCGACCAACGCCGCGAATTTCCAAACCCGCATCGAAACAATCACCGCCGCGCTCAAAGCCGCCCCCGGCAACCCTTACGCGGGAGAGGCAACTTTCACCGCGCGCTGCGCCAGCTGTCACAAACTCTTCTTCAAGGGCGGCAACGTCGGACCCGACCTCACCTCTTACCAGCGCGACAACCTCGGTACGATGCTGTTGAGCATCGTGAACCCCGACGCCGAGATCCGCGAAGGCTACCAGTATCAGCTCGTCGAGACCACCGACGGCCGATCGCTCGGAGGCTTCGTGGTCGATCGCGACAACCAGGTAACCGTGCTGAGGGGTCTTGGCGGGGAAAACATCACACTCCGGGCCGGCGAAATCAGCGAGATCCAGCCGATGGGTCGCAGTCTCATGCCGGCCGGCCTGCTCGACGACCTCGGCGACCAGGAACTCCGCGACTTCTTCGCCTACCTGCGCATATCGCAGCCGATCTCGCGTTGAGCCATCAACACGACCCGGGCGGATTCGCCGTCGCGTACCGCGCGACGTCAACCGCCGGTTCAAAGGTACGGCCGGCCACAAGATGCTCGCGCCATTGCCGCGCCAGCCACGGCGCCCACAGCGCGCCCCGCGCGCCGAGTCCGCCCAGGATCCCGACTCGGGGACGCTCGCGATGCAGACCCGCAACGGGACGCCGATCCGGCAAGGTCACGCGCACACCGGAACGGTGGACGCGGATCGTGAAGTCACGCGTTCCCAGCATCCGCCGCGCACCCTCTACGAGCCGCTCCCGCGCCGCGGGATCGGGACGCGGGTCCGTCACGCCCGGCTCGTTGGTCGCGCCGGCCAGCGCAACACCCTCGCCGGCCGGGGCCACCCACAGCCGCCGGTTGAGGATCACATCCGGATCGAGGCCCTCGACGCTGATCTCGATTGTGTCGCCCTTCGAAAACTCCCACGGCACAAAGTCGAATGCAGCGCGCGAAAGACCAGCGGCGCCCGTGCAGTCGATGACAAACCGATACTGTTGCGATGCGGCGTTGAGATCCGCGACGGCGTCCTCCCGGAGCCGTCCCTGCATCCGCCAACGGCGGCGCGCGGCAGCCAGGGCGGCGGCGAGATCAACCCGCGCCGCGCCGACGATCCAAAACCCGTCGTCGAACGGCGCGCCGGCGTAAGGCGAAAGCTCACCGGTAGCCGCCTTCCGTTCCCACGCGCCCCGCTCCTCGTCATCGGCAAATTCGCGCCGCACCCGCATCTCCCGCCACAGACGCACTTCCAGCGCGTCGCCTAAATCGCGCCACACCTCCGCCGCCAGCGGACGCAACACATCGAACCGCCATGTCTTCACCAATCGCCGACCCGTGACGGGATTGACGATTCCCGCGGCCGCCGCAGTGGCCGCGCACTCATGGCCGGGATCCCGGATGAGAAAGGGAATTCCCGCCTGCTCGAGTTCCCAGGCCAGCAGGGTCCCCGCCACCCCCTGACCCGCGATCAGGATCTCGGGGCGCATCGGCGGAACGCGCGAGGACCGCTCAGCCCGCCTGCACGCCGCGGAGCGCGGCGCCAACGATCCCGGCCTCGTTGCGGAAACGCGCCGGCATCAACCGCGCGCGGCAACGGATGAAACGGAAGAACCGCGCGTGCTCGGTGCTCACGCCGCCGCCCATGATGATGCGCTCCGGCCAGAGTAGCCGCTCAAGTTCGAGGACGTAAGCGTTGAGGCGGCCGCCCCACACTTTCCAGGAGAGGCCCTCGCGGTCCTTCACACTGCTCGCGACATACTTTTCCGCACCTTCGCCGTTTTTCCACGGGAAGTGACCGAGCTCGAGCGGGATCACAACCCCGTCCTGCGCGAGACAGGTGCCCACGCCCGTGCCGAGCGTGAGGAGCAGCGTCTTGCCGTTGAAGCCCCGTCCGGCTCCGAACTTCATCTCGGCACGCCCGGCGGCCGCGGCGTCGTTGATCAGCGCCACCGGGCAGCCGCTCGCCTTTCCGAACAGCCGCGAGCCATCGGCGTCGACGAATCCGGGATGAAGGTTGGCCGACGTGCGGATGTGCCCTCCCTCGATCGCGCCGGGGAAGCCGATCCCGATGGGACCGCTCCACGAGAAATGTTCCGCGAACGCGGCCACAACCTTGGCACCCTCCTTGGGCGACATGCTGCGATGAATGGGAATGCGGTGCGGAGGCGAAAGGAGGCGTCCGGTGCGGGTGTCCACGGGCGCGCCTTTCATGGCGGACCCGCCGATATCAATGCCGAGGGCTTTCATGGGGAAGCGCGCGACGCAAAGGATCGCCGCGCGCCGCGTCAAACCGCGAAACCCGCCGCGCCGTCTTACCAGTATTCCTCGACGTGCACCGTTCCCGACTGCTTGCCGTGGTCCGGCGTGAACCCGCGCGCCGCGAGGAAGGTCTTCACCGCGGAAATCATATCGGGATTGCCGCAGAGGAACACGTCGCACTCGGCCGGATCCAGCTTCACGCCGGAGAGCCGCTCGATCGCGCCGTCCTCGATCAGCTTCGGGAGGCGTCCGACCTGCCCGCTGAAATGCGGGTCCTGCTCGGCCCGCGTGATCGAGGGGATGTAGGTGAAGTTAGGCCGGATGCGCGCGAGACTCTCAAGCTCTCCGCGGTAACCGAGATCCCAGCTGTAGCGCGAACCGTGGAGCACGACGAACTTCCGAGTAGCGTCACTGATCAGCATCGTGCGCAGCATCGAGATGTAGGGCGCGAGGCCCGTGCCCGTCGCGACCAGCACCACGGATTTTCCCGGCGCGACACGGTCGAGCGTGAAGAGCCCGCTCGCCTTCGGCCCGAGGAAGATCCGCGCGCCGTGCTTGAGCGCGAAGAGCCGCGGAGTGAGTTCACCGGACGTGACGAGTGTGAGATAGAATTCGACGTAGGCTTTCTCGAGGTTCGTCGATGAGATGCTGTAAGCACGACGGATGAGCTTCTCCGGCTCAGCCGGTTTCGCGTCGGGATCGGCCTCCGGCACGCGCGGCTCCTTCCCCTGCAATCCCAGCACACCAAACTGGCCCGGCGTGAAGTTGAACTCCCCCGCATCGGACCGTACGCGCAGGATCATGAGCTGCGGATTGATGACTTCGCGACCGACGACGGTGGCATTGTAGGGGCTGGCCGGAGGGGTACTCATGCGAGGGAACGCCGCCATGCTGCGCAACCTCCCGGACCAGGTGCAACGCCGGATCAGCAGACGACGCCGCTTGCAGCACCGCCGTCGGGATGGCACTTCCCGCACACCCGCCCCATGAACCTAACCCGCCGTTCCCTGCTGCGCGCGGGCGCCGCCGCCGCGCTTCTCTCCGCCACCGGTCGCCGGTCCGCCGCCTCCAGCCTCGTCGGACGAACCAAGGACGAGTTACCGACGCCCGCGCTGGTCGTCGATCTCGACCAACTCGAGGGAAACATCGCCCGCCTCGCGGCCCATACGAAGTCCGCCGGCATCGCGTTGCGTCCGCACGCCAAGACCCACAAATGCGCCGCGATCGCGCGCCTTCAGGTTTCCGCCGGCGCCCTCGGGGTCTGTGTCGCCACGTTGCGCGAGGCCGAGGCGATGGCCGAGGGGGGAGTCGGCGGTTTGCTGATAACCTCGGAGATGGTGGGCGCTTTGAAGATCCGCCGGCTGGTCGCGCTCACGCGACTTCGACCCGACACCCTGTCGGTGGTCGATGATCCGGGGCACGCCGCGGAACTCTCCGCGGCCGCCCGCGCGGCGGGCATCACCCTCAACGTGCTCATCGACGTCGACCCGGGCAGCCGGCGCACCGGGATCGCGCCGGGAGAGAAAGCCTCCGATCTCGCACGCCGGATCACCGGGCTCCCGGGTCTGCGTCTGAGGGGCATCCACTGCTACTCCGGCTCATCGGCCCACGTCACCGGCTTCGAGCAGAGGCGCGCGCACTCCGAGAAGGCGATGGCGCCGGCGATCGCCACTTTCCGAGAACTTAGCCGAGAGGGATTGCCGATGGAAATTCTCTCGGGCGGCAGCACCGGCACGTACAACATCGATCCGGCGTTCGGGGCGATGACCGAGTTGCAGGCCGGATCGTACGTCTTCATGGACGTCGACTACCGCCGCATCGGCGGAAAGAGCGGCCCCGTTTACGAGGACTTCGCGCCGTCGCTCGCGGTGATCGCCACCGTCATCAGCCGCCCCGAGCGCAACCGCGCCACCCTCGACGCCGGCCTCAAGGCCTTCGCGACCGACAAGAAGTTCGGCCCGGAGCCCAAGGGTCTGGGCGGCGCCACCTTCAGCTGGGGAGGCGACGAGCACGGCATCCTCGACCTCACGAACGCGTCACGCGAACCGCGCCTCGGCGAACGGCTGGAGTTCATCGTGCCGCACTGCGATCCCACCGTGAATTTGCACGACCACATTCACGCCCTCCGCGGGGACCGCGTGGAGGCGGTCTGGCCGGTCGCCCGCGGCTACAGCTGAGGAGCAGCCCGCAGATCCGCCGGTTGCGCGTCGGCGATGAAAGCGGTCTCTGCACCGCCTGTCGCGCGCACGCGCAGGGAAAACCACCAAGGCCGCGCGGCCTGCGCGAGTTTCACGCGGAAAAGATTCCAGCCGGCCGCGAGTTCAGTCTCGGCGGAGGCCGTGCCCTTGCCGCCGCTCTCCACCGGATCCGCCAGCCGCACCACCTCCGTGTCGCCCACCCAAAGCTTCAGCGCCACGTCGTGCTGGAGGTCGATCTTAACCCGCCGCGGCTCCACCGACCAAATCCACGTGTGCGCGTAGGCCACCCCGGAGATACCGGGGCTCCCACCGCGCATCTGCCGGGGATTGCGCGCGTCAGCCGCGACCCGCATCAGCTCCCACGTCCCGAAACGGGCGCGAGAGGTCGCGTCGGTGAAGGCGGCCGCCGGCCCTTCGGAATCGAAAACGACATCGAGGAGCTCCTTCACCTCGCGATCGTTCAATTCAATCGTCGGACGCAGCAGCCAGGAGGTCGCGTGTTCGGCGCGCGCTTCCACGCCCTCGATCGCGGAGGCCACCTCCTCCTTGGTCACGTTCGTCAGCTCTTTAGCCTGCACGCGCCGCAGGGCGGCCAGAGCCGGCCGGGCGTCGGGCACACGCGGCGCCAGCCGCACGACCGCAGTCGCCGCATCGCCGGCCGAGACCTCGTCATCCAGCCACCTGACCGCCAGATCGAGTTCCTCCCGGGTGCGACCCGAAGCGAGGGCGTTCAATACGACGCGGCGCTGCGCGAGGTTCGGACCCGTAGCGGCAACGGCCCGATAGAAAGAAACGCGATCCTCGAGGGAAACGCCGGAGCCCTCGCGCGCGAGGAGCCGCGCCGCGGCCCGCGTGCCGGCCTCGCGCGCCGCCTCGTCGCCTCCGCGCACCGCCAGCTCACGGGCGTCCGGCAACAGCCTCGGATCGTTCGTCGTGCCGAGCGCATTCAAGGCCGCCGACCGGACCGCCGGAGCCTCGTCGGACAGCGCTCCGCGCAGGATTTCCCGCACCTCCGAGGCGACCACACCACCACTTGCCGTGACGAGCGCCGCCCGCACCTCTGGTACCGCGCCCTTGATCGCGCGGGTTAACGCGAGCAACGCCGGCGAACCACTCGCCGGCTGCAGTCGCCCGAGGGTCAGCGCGAGTGCGCGCCCCCCTTCACCCCGCCGGATGGCGTCAGGCGCGGCGGCAACCGACCCGACCAGATCCGCCACATTCGCCTGATCAAGCACCAGGGCCAGAGACCGCAGCGCGGCCAGTCGCAACGCGTCATCCGCCGAGCCCGCCAGCGCCAGCAAGTCCTTCACGGCCGCGCGGTCGGCCCGCTCACCCAAGGCCCGCACCGCTTCGAGTCTTTCAGCGCCTTCGCCATCGCGGGCCCGCTGCCGCAAGGTGTCGGTCACACCTCCGGCGCGCAGCGTCCTCAGCGCCAGCCGCGCAGTGCGCCGCTCAGGCTCGGTCCCCACGGCCAAGGCGAGCAACGCCGCCACGTCGTCGGCACCGCCGACCTGCCCCAGCCCGCGGATCGCCGCCAGCCGGGTTTCAACCTCGGCGCTGGCCAACAAAGAACGCACCACCTCGCGCGGCGGCGGTTCGGCGCGGCGTAACCAGCCTTCCAGTATGGAACGCTGCAGAGCCGGGCTTAGTTGGGGCAGCAACTCGCGCAGGAGCGCGCCCAAACCGGGTTGCGGCAGATCCTCGATCACCCGCAGGGCGGCTGCCCGCTCCGGCTCGACGGTTCCGGTCAAACCCGCCCGCACCAACGCGAGACCGACGGCGCCGGCGGCGCGAATCATGCCTTCATCCGCCGCCAGCCGCACCCGTGGATCCCGCTCGACGGAGTGGATCGATCGGAACACCCGACCAGCCTCGCGCGATTCACCGGCGTCAAGCAGGCGCCACGCCTGGGCTAGCAGCGCGTCTAAAACTGCCGCCCGCACGGAACCGGTGGTCTCCGGCCAAGCCGCCTCGAGCACGGCGAGCGCGGAGGCGTCGGGCATCATTCCCAGCGCGTGGGCGGCCGCCTCCGCGGCGGCAACATCTGCCGCATCGCGCAGCAGAGGAGCGAGCGCGGGAACCGCCGTCATCTCGCGCCGTGAAGCGAGGGAGGAAATGAGGCCGAGCCTCACCGGCCCCGCGGTCGTCGTCAGCGCCTCGGCCAACGCACGCCCCGCGCTGGCGAAAGGCATCGGCTCCAGCGCGTGCCGCGCGGCGTGCGAGAGCTCGGCGTCGGACAACAGCTTCGCAAGTTCCGGCACCGCGCGCTCGGAGCCGACGCGGTGCAAGCGCACAACCGCGGACTCGCGTTCCGCCAACGGAGCCGCGGAGGCCAGCACCGCCAGCAGGCGCGACTCCTCGCGGTCACGATTGGATTCCGCGCCGGGCACGGGTGCGGATAGCAGCGCCAGCACAAGAACGACCGACGGCAAACGAAGCGAAAGTCGGCGGACACGCATCACAGCCTCCAGGGCGCGCGGGTGGCGATACTGAGCAGCCGGTTGGCCTCGTCGTCCCCGGGGAAGGTCTCCGCCACGGGATCCCAGCGAAGCGAGCGACCCAGCTGCTTCACGATGCCGCCGAGCAGCAGGACACTCGCCGAGCGGTGCGCGACATTCTCGTCGCAGATCGTCCGCCGCCGCGTGCGCACGCACCGTAGAAACTCGTCGGCGTGGCCGTCGTTGCGGGGAAGATGGACTTCGTCCGGCCGCAGCGGTTCACGCACAATTGAACCGGGCGAGGACACGATGACGTTGCGGTCGACGGCGATGCGGCCCTCCGTGCCGACGAAGCACGCGCCGCCCTCGCCGCCGACAGTCGGCTCGTCGGGATGCGGACGGCCACGGACGACCACGCCGCTCGCGTAACGGAAGCCCGACCGGCCCTCCTCAACAAAGAGTTCCACCGGGCCAGTCGAATCGGCGTCGCACGCCCACTGGATGATGTCGGTGTGATGCTGACCCCAATTGAGTTCGCCGAGGTCGAAACGGTGGGCGCCGGCGTTGCCGTCGAATGGAATCGCGGGCGCGGGTCCTAGGAAAAGATCCCAATCGAGGTCGTCCGGCACCGGTTTGGGCGGACCCGCCGGACGGCGCGGCCACGCGACGGCGCCGCCATCCCGGTGGCACCAAACCTCCTTAAGCGTCCCGATGCGGCCGCTGCGGACGAGTTCGCAGGCGAGCCGGAATTTCCCGCCGTACTCGCTCCGCTGCTGGGTGCCAGCCTGGTAAATCCGCCCGTGCCGGCGCACCGCGGCGCGCACGGCCTGGCTCTCCCGGACGGTGCAGGCGGTGGGCTTCTCGCAATAAACATCCTTACCGGCGCGCACGGCCATCACGGCCATGACAGCGTGCCAATGCGCGGGCGACGCGATGAGCACGGCGTCGATATCGTCGCGCGCGAGGACGGCGCGAAAATCGACCTCGCCCGCGCAGGCGCGCGCGGATTCGCGTCCGAGACGCGAAGCGTAGTGTGCGTCGACGCGCTCACGCGCGGGATCGCGCCGGCTGCGGCGCACATCGCAGACGGCGAGCACCTGCACGTCGGAGCGGCCCAGAAAGCCGCCCGCGACATAAGTCCAAGCGCCGCCGAACAGATGGCCGCCGCCCTGGCCGCCGACGCCGATGAATCCCATGGTGATGCGCTCGCTCGGTGGCACGGCGCCGCCACGACCCAAGGCAGAGGCAGGGACCAATGTGGGGAAAGCCGCGGCGCCGGCGGCGGCCGCGCCGCGGCGCAGGAACTGGCGGCGAGAAAGCCGGCGAGGTGACGCAAGGGGCGGCATCGACCGGCGATGGAGCGCGGGTCGCGCATTCGCGGCAAGCGCGAAGCTCCGCAGCGCACGATTGAACATCGCCGCGATTTCACGCTCACTGTGAGCGCCCCGTTTTCCCATGACGAAATACCTCATCACCCTCGCTCCACTTGTCATCCTCGCCGGACTGATCGCCGCCAGTGCGGACGACAAACCGCAGCCGATCGGCTACTCCGACACCCCGCTGATTCCGGGAACGAAGTGGAAGGTGCACGACATCGACCGCCCGCGTCCCGCAGCGGTGGCTCCCGGCGCCAAACCCGGCGAGGCGCCCGCCGACGCCATCGTGATCTTTGATGGCAAGGACACCAAACAGCTCTACAGCCGCCGGAAGGGCGATGCGACCGGCAAGCACCCCTCGCCTTGGAAGATCGAGAACGGCGAACTGATCGTCGACGGCGGGGATTGCTGGACGCACCAGGAGTTCGCCAGTTGCCAACTGCACCTAGAGTGGAAGAGCGAACCGCACACGAAGGGAAACTCCCAGAAGAAGGGTAACGGCGGCGTCTTCTTCATGGACCGGTACGAGAGCCAGATGCTCGACTGCGACAACAACCCGACCTACGCCGACGGCATGGCGGGCGCGGTTTACGGCCAGACCCCGCCGATGGTGAATGCGGTGCGCAAGGCCGGCGAGTGGCAGGTTTACGACATCGTCTTCACCGCGCCCAAGCTGCAGGACGGCAAGGTCGTCGAGCCCGCGCGCATCACGACCTTCCTCAACGGCGTCTGCGTGCAGAACAACACGGCGATCATGGGCCCGACGCTGCACAAGAAGGCCACCAACTGGGACGGGAAGTTCCCCGCGAAGGCCTCGTTGCGATTCCAGGACCACAAGAATGAGCCGCCCGTTCGCCTGCGGAACATCTGGGTGCGCCCGCTGCCCTGAGCGCGGGATTGGCTGACAGTAGGGATAGGAGGATCGCGGAGCGGTTGATCCGCGTATTCGGCACCTTTTCGCGGCAATCTCGGGGTGGCCGCGACAAGGCACAAGAGGCCCAACGGACGAACATGCGATCAAGGCCGGGCGCGAATCTCACATCGAGGCTCGGCCCCTCACTCGGTTTTGAACAGCAAGGCCGCGAAGATCGCGAAGCGGTCGGTTTTCTCAGCGGCATCCACACTGCCACACCCAACAGTCGTAATTTTTCTGCCCGATTTCATCGAAGTGCACCGTGGCGGAATTCATCCGCGCCCTCAGCGAAATCCACCGTGCAAGTCCGCCACCTTCGGAACAGACTTCTTCCTTCGCTGAGCCTTCCTCCTTCGCGGACCTAAGGAGGACAAGTCGGCCGGCGCAGTTTCAGCATAGTCCGCGGCGGGCGGCCGGGGCTACACCCAGCCCCGCTGATCCGTGTCCATCCGTGGTTTACCCCTCGAGGAGCTGTTCGGACGCGACCCTGAACGACGCTGCGGTCGCGGCGGAGCCGCGCTGGGAAAGGACTACTTCTTCTTCGGCGCGGGCTTCGGGTCGAGGTTGGCCGCCAGCTGCTGGGGCGTGACCTTCGACTCGATACCGCCGGCCGGCACCTCAGCCTTCGCGAGCCACACGATCGCGTTGAGCACGACCTTGCGCTGGTTGTCGTCGCCCCAGTGGGCGTGTGTGTGACCGCCGGTGAATCCGAAACCGCGGCCGCCATCCGGGCGCTCGCGCACCCACATCATCGTTTCAACCCGGCCCGACGCCGCCACGATGTGCGGATAAGGACCCTTGGGGTGCACGTAAGGCCCGTTGCGGACTTCGTCCGACGGACGCGCGGTGAGGATCGGCGTGATCCCGCCCTGATTCTCGGGCCAACGCATGTTGAAATACCACTCGTCGCGGTTGCTGAAGGGCTTCACGCCGCGGGCCACGGGGTGATCGGGAAATGAGCGGTAATCCGGCGACCACATCGGATTGCAGGAATAATTCGTCTCGTAGTGACCGCCGATCCACCGGAGCCACTCCGGGCCTCCGTTAGTTGCGGGTATCTCGACGCCGTAGTGCATGAATCCGAGGCCGACGCCGCGGCTCGCCAGACGGTCGAGCAGGGCCTTCCGCCCTCCTTCGAGCGCCGGATGCTTCGCGCCGCCGTCGCAATAGATGACGATCGCGGCGGCGTCCTCGAGCGCAGCATCACTTGCGGGCCAGCCGTTGTCGTGCACCTCGACGCGCACGCCCTTCACGCCGGCGAGGCTCTGTTGGAGCAGCAGGCAGCCGGCGCGGAACTCATGCATCCCGGGCGGGTGGCTGGGCTTGCCGGCGATGAGGACGATTTTCTTGTCGGCGCCGCAAAGCGGCGCGAGTACGACGAGGAAGCACAGGAGAATGCGTTTCATGGGGATCAGGGTGACTCGAAGCCTGCCGGCATGATCGCGCGGCGCACAACCGCAAATCTCCGCAGCGTTGCTCTGGGCGGGACTCTACCGCCCAACTAATCCGCGACCTCAGCCGCGGCTGCACCAACGCAGGAAACCGCCGCTCAGCGATTCTCGTGCACAACCTTCGCGGGCGGGAAGCCGTTGAAGTAGGTCGCGCTGGCGTGGCTGTAGGCGCCGATGTTGACGCTATAGACGAGGTCGCCGCGCTCGAGGTCGGGGAGATTCTCGGCCATCGACACCACATCGAGGGCGTCGCAGGTCGGGCCAAAGACCGAGCAGATGCTCGTCGGCCCCTTCTTGAACGCCTTCACCGGATATTTGCAGTGGTCGAAGATCACACCCGAGTACGTGTGGTACACGCCGTCGTTGATGTAGTAGCAGGTCTTGCCGTCCCGGACGGCCTTGCCGGTGACTTCGGCAACCGAGATGCCGCAGGGGGCAGCAAGGAAGCGGCCCGGCTCGGCGAGCACTTGGATATCCTTGGGGAACAGCCGGTCGATCTCGGTGTTGATCACCTTGGCGAGCTCGCGGAACGGCCGCACGGTCGAATCGTAACGCGCGGGGAAGCCGCCGCCGATATCGAGGAGGTTCATCTTCGTGTAGCCGCGATCGCGCGCCTCCTGGAAGATGTTGGCGGTGAGGTTCAGCGCCTGGACGTAGTTGTCGAAATTCGTCGTCTGGCTGCCGACGTGGAAGCTGATGCCCTCGACGGTGAGACCGGCGCGATCGGCCTCGAGGATCAGGTCGACGGCCTCGCCCGGCGCGGCGCCGAACTTGGACGAGAGCTCCACCATCGCGCCGGTGTTGGGAACCTTGAGGCGCAGCGCGAGGCCGGCGTCGGGCGCGTGCTTGCGGATCTTATGGATCTCCTCGCGATTATCGAAGGTGACGAGCGGCTTGTACTTGTTGAGCTCCTCGAGGGTATCGGTGGGCTTGGTCGGATTGGCGTAGATGATCTTGTCCCAGATCCACTGCTGCCGCTCCTTCGCGGGCAGGTGGCGGATGTTCTGATAGACCACCTGGAACTCAGGCATCGAAGCGACATCGAAGCTCGCACCCTCCTCGAAGAGGGTGCGGACGATCATCGGATCGGAGTTCGCCTTGACGGCGTAATAGACCTGCACGCGGGGCAGGTGACGGCGGAACTCGCGGTACGCTTTGCGGAGCGCGTCGTGGTCGATGACGAAGAGCGGCGTACCATGCCGCCGCGCCAGCTGCTGCAGCCGTGAGAGGGGGATCATCAGAGGAAAATCAGCCCGCGTCGGTGACGAGGAAGTTTTTAAACTGCCAAGGATCCCGCAAATCGAGGTCCGGCCTGTTGTGGCGGACGAAGGTCTGGTCGCGGCCCTTGAGCGGAGTCCAGTCGGAGGACTTCGAGATGAAGCGGCCGAGGTAGGGCCGGGAGACGCCGAGGATGTACTCGTGCGGCATGTCGTCGGGGACAACCACGCCCCGCTCGGGGTTCTCGATCATCCACATCGACGCCGCGACGACGGAGATCGCGACCTGCATGGTGGTCGCGTTCTGGTGCGGAACAAGGCGGCGCGACTCCTCGATGCTCAGGTCGGAGCCGATCCACCAAGAGTTGTAGGCGTGGCCCATGATCAGCGCGCCGAGGATATCGGAGCCGGCGGTGATCTCATCGTTCATGATGCGCTGGTTGGCGTTCAGCTTGTAATTATAACCGCGCATCTCGTTCAGCGAGGCGATGGCCTCGTCGCACGGGCAGTAAGCGTAGTGCATCGTCGGCCGGTAAACGGCCTTCTTGCCGTCCCAGACGGTGAGCTTGTCGGAGATGGTGAACGCCTCGCCGTGGCGGACGACCATGCCGAGGATGTCGTAGTCGGGCACCCAGGAGCGCACCCAGGTGTTGATACCCATGCGGGCGAGGCAGATCTGGTTGCGCGGACCCTGCTTGTGCTGGAAGGCGTGCGCGGGGAGTTGCTTCTCGTGCGTGCCCCAGCCCATCTCGACGGTCGTGGTGCCCTCCTCGCGGAAGCCCTCGATGCTCCAGGTGTTCACGAACTCGTCCACCTGCTTCGGCTGGTCGGTGATCTGGGTGTCGCGCTCGGAACAGTGGATGACCTTCACGCCGAGCTCGTGCGACAGGTGGTTGAACTGCTGGGTGCGGATAAGCTCCTCCAGCGTTTCGGCGGCGCGGCCCTTGACCTTGCGGTCGGCGATCAGGCTCTGGCCGATATCAATCAGACCCTGCTTCACGAAGTGCGAGATGAGTCCGGGGTTGGCACCGTGCTCGATGACGGCGGTCGGGCCCGGCTCGCTCCAGCGCGAGATCATGCGCCGCAGGTTCATGTGGCGCCAGTAAAGCGTCTTCTCCGTCGGGTGCTGGTTCGGGCCGGCGGCGTAAGGGTCCCACAGCTCGGTCGACGTGTTGATGTACTTCACGCCGTGGTCGTGGCACCACTGGAGGATCTCGCAGGCGTCGATGTTCCACGCCAGGTCGATGATGAGGTCGCCGCGGCTGGCGTGCTTCGCGAGGAGACGACCCATGTTCTCGCGCGTCACGCGGTCGCGCACGAAGCGCACGCCCTTCGCCGTCCAGCGCGCGAGCTTCGCGGCACGATCCTCGAAATCCATGATCGTGACGTTACGGGCCGGCACCTTGAGGTGCTTGAAAAGGATCGGGAGCGTGCACTCCGCGACCGCGCCGTAACCGACGAACAGGATCCGCTGATTGAATTCGATCATGATTTTTCGAGGAGGATTGCCCGCGGAATGTGCGGACACGCGTCGAAGACTGACAAGAGTTTTCCCCGTCGCAAACGACGCGCGCGAAAAACGCCGCGGCCCGCGCGGGCTTCAGGCGAGGCCCGCCGTCTCTTCAAAGCCGCACCAAAGATTCATGATCTGCACGGCCTGGCCGCTCGCGCCCTTCATCAGGTTGTCCTCGGCCGACGTGATCACGAAATTCCCCGTGCGCGGATCATGCACCGCGGAGACGTCGACGCGGTTGGTGCCCACGACGTGGGCGGTGTCGGGCGTCTCGCCGCTCGCAAGCACCTGCACGAAGGGCCGACCCGCGTAGGCCTCGCGCCAGACCGCGTACGCACGCTCGATCGTCGCGCCCGGCGCGGCCGGCACGGTGATCGTCGTGGCGATGCCGCGCCGCATCGGCGCGAGATGCGGGTTGAACTGGATCGCGGTGCGCGCACCGGCGAGGACCGCGAGCTGCTCCTCGATCTCCGCGAGGTGCCGGTGCTTCACCAGGCCGTAAGCCTTCATGCTCTCGGCGCGCTCGCAGAAGAGATAGGTTTCCTCGGCCTTCTTGCCGGCGCCGCTCACGCCGCTGCACGAATTCACCACAATGTACTCACGCGAGACGATGCCCGCGCGCAGCAGCGGAACGAGCGGCACGAGGATGCTCGTCGGGTAGCAGCCGGGCGCCGCCACCACGCGCGCCTCCTTGCGCCACGCGGGCGGAGTAAGCTCGGGCAGCACGAACCGTGCGTGGGGCAGCAGCTCGGGCGCGTGGTGCTTGCCGTAGTACTTCTCGTAAGTCGCGAGGTCGGCGATGCGGAAGTCGGCGCTGAGGTCGATGACTCGCTTGCCCGCGGCCGCGAGCGCGCTCGCGTAGGCCGCCGCCGCGCCGTGCGGCAGCGCAAGGAAGAAAAGGTCGATGTCACCCGCG
>JAURJO010000142.1 GCA_030832235.1 Verrucomicrobiota bacterium | reverse complement strand
TCCTTCAGGATCGTCTTGTTGCCGTCCTTGAAGTCGATCTGGCGCACCACCATCGGACGCGGGTCGGCCGCCGTCGGCGAGCGGTTGTAACCGTTGTTCACGATGTATTGCTCCGTGTACGAGTGCGCGTGGCTCGCGGAGAACAGGACGCCGAATCGCTGGTTCAGGAACGACTCCGCGTAGTCGATGGAATAGTTCGGCTTCCACTTGTAGGTGGTGCCATCGCGCGGGCCGGCCGTCTTCTTCCAGGTGAACTCTTCGGCGTTGAAATTCAGACTCGTGTTGTACGCCAGCGTGCGGCCCTTGCGGTCGAACGCGCGCTTCGTGCGCATGTTGATCGTGCCCGCCGGACTGTCGGCGTCGGAATCCGGCGCCGTGGTGCGGTTGATCTCGATCGACTCGATGGCGGTGATCGAGAAGCCCTCGAACGAGGTCGCACGGGAACTGGTTCCCCCGCCGCGGTTGGCGTCGGCGCTCGCCGAACGGACTCCGTCGAACGACACGCCGACGTACTGCGAGTCCATGCCGCCGAGGCGCGGGCCGCGGGCCTCGGACTCCACGTAGTCGAGGTCAACGCCGGGTAGGTACTTCAGGAACTCGCCCCCATTGCCGTCCGTGACGTCGCCGAAGATGTCCGACGCCACCGAGGTGGTGATGCTCATCGAGCGGCGCTGGGCCATGATGGCCTTGGCATTGCCCTCGCGCTCGCTGGACACCGTGAAGGCCTGCAGCTGCACGGTGCCGCCGGCCTGGGCCGCCGGCGCCGCCGCCGTGCTCGTGAGGTTGATCTCGCGCACCGCGGTTTGTCCGGCGGCGACAGTGAACGACTCCTTCACCGTGTTGTAGCCGGTGTAGTTGACGGTGATCCCGGCGGGGCCGGCCGCGACGCCGGAGAACGAAAAGGACCCGTCGTTCTCCGAGTACGTCACCTGGTTGGTGCCATCGAGACGCACCTCGGCGTCGCGCACGTACTCGCTCTTGGCCGGATTGAAGATACGGCCCTGAATGGCGCCGACGCCTTGCGCTCGGAGAGCGGTGGCACATCCGAGCGCGAACAAGAATAGGGCGATGCGCATCAGCGCTCCGCCCGCCTGGAAACGGTGGGACAGGAACATGGTCGGTACGGGGTTTTGGTTGCGGCTCCCGGAAAACGGGCGCCGCGACGCAGCGAGCCCAAGAAGGCGCCTTCGCACCATTCTGCAAGCCACCGCCGACTGAATCTGTCGTCAGGCGGTTTCCAGACCCCGCATCGTGCCCGTCGAGGTCGCGAATTTATCGGCCTCGATGCCCATGCGCTGGAGCATCGATACGAACAGATTGGGCAGGGGATAATTATGAACGCGGTCGAACGCCAGGTGCTGCCCGTGGCGGAAACCGCCGCCGGCGAGGAGCGTCGGCAGGTTCGTCGTCACGTGGGTGTTGGCGTTGCCGAGGTTGGAACCGTACAGGACCATCGTGCGGTCGAACAGCGTCTCGCCATCCTCGCGCACGGATTTCAGATCGTTGAAGAGATCGGCGAGGAGGCGCATGTGCCACTGGTCGATCGCCTTCAGCTGCGAGATTTTCGCCTCCGAGCGTCCGTGGTGGGAGAGGTTGTGGTAGCCGTCGGTGATCTTCACGTCGTGATCGAGGTCGATCGTGGGCGAGTTCACGCTGTCGAGCAGGAGAGAGATCGAGCGCGTCGAATCGGTCTGGAACGCGAGCTTCGCCATGTCGTACATGAGCTTCACCTTGTCCATGTAGGCCTTCGGGCTGGCGGGATCGAGGGGCACCGGGGCGCTCACGCGGGGCTTTGGACGGGTCTCCCACTCCCGCGCCGCCTGCAGGCGCTGTTCCAGATCGCGCACGCTGGTGAAATACTGGTCGAGGCGATCGCGGTCCCGCGCACCCACGCTGCGTTGCAGATCGCGCGCCTGCCCGCCCACCGCGTCCAGGATGCTCCGGCCCTGCGCCAGCTTGCGCAGCTGTGACTCCACCTCGGCCGGCGAGCCTTGCACGAAGAGGCGGCGGAAAACATCCGACGCCTTCTCCTCGCAGGGAATCAGCACGCCCGAGGCCGTCCAGGATAGGCTCCGCGTGCCCTGCTGCACGTTCACGCCGAGCGTGAGCGAGGGGAAACGCGTCTCATGGCCGATCCGTTCGGCGATGTACTGGTCGAGTGAGATCGTGTTGCGGAAGCCGCCGCTGCCGGGATGCGGCGCCGCGGTCAGGAAACAGATGTCGGCCGGATGCCCGCCATCGACGTCGGGATGCCAGACGCCGCTGAAAACGGAGAAGTCGTCGCGATGCGCGCGCAGGGTTTCAAGGTAGGGCGAGAGCGCGTAGCCGCGGCCCGTCTCCTTTGGAAAAAACTGGTCAGGCAGCAGGCCGAGGTTGTTGCACACCGCCAGCATGCGCCGCGGCTTGGCCTTGCCCTTCGCCGCCGTGTCCGCCCGCGCGAAGGCCGGCAGCATCGAGTCGAGGAACGGCAGCGACATCGCGACGCCCGCGCCGCGCAGGAACTGGCGGCGCGACACCGCACGTTGGGTGGAGACACGGACAGCCGGGGAGGAAGTGGTGGGGTGCATGGCGGGGAGGGGGAACAGATTCACTCGGAACCGGCGCTCGCAGGGAACGCGGCGGCGAGGACTATGTTGTAAAAGAAAGACTCACGGCGCCGACGCGCAACCTTCGATCTCGTTCCGGCCTACTTCCGCCGGAACAACCCGCTTTGCACTACCTCGTGCACGAGCGAGCGCACGCCGTAACCGCCCGCGCTCACCCGGCCGAGGATCGCCTCCACCGCGGCGCGGTCGCTGAAGCGCACCGGCGCGCCCGTCGCGTAAACCACCAACTGCCGCACGAGATTCCGCGCGATCTGTGCCTCGTCCTCCAGCAGTCGGCGCTTGAACTCACGCACGTCGGCGAACGGCTTTCCTTCCGGCGTCTGTCCCGAGCTGTCCACCGGCAACGCCAGATGAAAGGCGAACTTCTGCCCGCCCCGCCCGATTCCCGGCGCCGCCTGCGCCGGCTCGCCCATCGCGCGGTAACGCTCCCGGAACCCGCCCATGACGTCGAAGCTCTCCAGCGCAAATCCCGGCGGGTCGATCTTCACGTGGCACGAGGCGCAACTCTCCACCGTGCGGTGCTTGTCGAGCTGCTGCCGGATCGTCGCCGCTCCGCGGATATCAGGCTCCACCGCCGGCACACTCGGCGGAGGGGGCGGCGGGGGCTTACCGATGAGTCGCTCCATCACCCACGCACCACGGACGACCGGCGAGGTGGTCGTGCCATTGGAAGTGACTTTCAGCACCGCCGCCTGCGTCAGAAGCCCTCCCCGCACACTGTCCGCCGGCAAGGGCACGCGACGGAGCGCCACGCCTTTCACCGGCGGCAGGCCATAATGCAGGGCCAGCTTCTCGTTCAGCATCGCGAAGTCGGCCGCCACCAGCGTGCGCGCCGGCAGGTTCTCCCGTAGCAGCTCGCGGAAGAAGAGCTGCGTCTCCTCCAGCGCCGACTCCGCCAGCAGATCGTCGAGGTAGTAGTCGGGATAGAGGATCTCGTCCGGTGCCGTCGCCACGATCCGCCGCAAGTCGAGCCAGTGGTCGAGAAACGCCTCCGTGAAACGCGTCGAGCGCGGATCGCCGAGCAACCGTTCCGTCTGCGCCGCCAGCACCGCGGGGTCGCGCAGCTTACCGGCATCGGCCGTCGCGCGGAGTTCCGCGTCAGGCGCGGAATTGCTCAGGAAAAGCGCGAGGCGCGTCGCCAGCGCGTGGTCGTCGAGCGGTCCCGGCCGCGCGTCGACCGAGACGAACTCGGGCGAGCACAGCACCGCCGTGTAGGCCGAGATCATCGCGTCAGCAAAACCGCCGCCCGCTCCGAGCGTGTGTTCGAACACCGGCAGGAATCGCTCCACTTCACCCGCCGGCACCGGCCGCCGGTAAGCCGCGCGCAGGAAGCTGTCCAGGAGCCGGCGCGCATCCGCGCGCGGATCGGCGGAAACCACCTCGACCCCTTTGCCGCCGGGGACCGGATTGCGGACCGGCAAGTCGCCGAAAAGCCGGCGGTGACCGGCCGTCGGCCACGCTTCGAGAATCGGCCCCTCGACCTCCAGCCAGCGGAACACGACTCCCGGTTGACCATCCTTCTCGGCCAGCGGGTTCTGCCAGCGGCCCGCGCCCGGTCGCGACCGGAAGAAACGCGCCGCGTCGGGCCGGATCGTCTCCCCTTCGAGCAGCCACACGTCGAGCTCGTGCACCGCAGGGTCGGGCGTGACGTCAAACTTTCCCAGCCACCGCAGCTGCCGCGGGGGAATCTCGGAATAGATCGTGACCGGCTCCTCGCGCCGACCCGGCGAAACGTCATCGAGATCGGGAATGTACCATCGGTCGGGTTTTCCCTTCACGGGTTTCGTCGGACCCACCCAGACCGAGAGCGCATTGAAACGCAGGCGGTAGCGGCCGGCCTGCGGCGCCTTGAAGCCGGTGAATTTCGGCTCGAGGGGCTCGTAGGTGCTCGCCACCAGCCCCACCCCCTCCAGCTCGCGCGTCGCGGGGTCGGCCGCGCCGACGGTCACGGGCGCCTTGCCCGCCCGCACTTCCGGCTGCGCCGAACGATCGAGCACCGGGAACGTCGCGCGCTCCGGCGCGGTGTTCATCACGGTGAACTTCATCGGACCGGTGAAACTACGCTGCTCGCGGGCGTAGTAACGAGTAACCTTGGTCTCGGGCTTCTCCGCGGTCCTCGCGAGCACCTGCCGCAAAGCGTACTCGGCTGCGCCCAAGTAGCGCGCCATCTGCACGTGCGAAACGTCGAGCGCCTCGCCCACCTTGTTGAAACGGAAGGCCTCGCCGTCCTCCGGCAACCATTCCTTCACCTGCAACCACGGGGCCTGCAGCAGGTCGCGCACCGCGTTCTCGTACTCGAGCCGGTTGAGACGCCGGCGCGTCGCCCGCCCCTCCTCGGCGAGCCGCGCGGTCTCGGTTGCGACCAGCTCCGACGAGATGGCGCCGAGGAATACCTGCAACTCGTCCGCGCCCGGCCGCGGTCTCTTCGCCGGCGGCATCTCACCGGACGCCACCCGGTCGTGCAGTTTCACCCAGAAGGCGTGGTTCCGCGGATCCGCCGGGTTGAACGCCAGCGCCTCCAGATCGAGGTCACCCTTTTTCTCCACCGCATCGTGGCACGAAGCGCAGTGTTGCTCGAGAAATGCCCGTGCGGGCGCCGGCATGACGACTCCGGACTTCGAGGGTGCCGCGGCCAACACGGACGCGGCGAAGGCGGACAGGGAGGAGATTAAGGCGGCGGAGCGCACGGTCAACGAGAGGGGACGAGGTAGATGCTCGGCGGCACCCACCGCCGCGTCAACCGACGCCTCGGGAGGCCAGTCCGTTACAGCCGCTGGCACCCGCACGCTTTACGCTGCGCGCATCGGACGGCACGCTCCCTCCATGCCCGATGAGCCGGAAACGC
>JAURJO010000141.1 GCA_030832235.1 Verrucomicrobiota bacterium | reverse complement strand
CCGCTCGGGCTGCGGGCTCTCCAGAAGATCACGCAGATCTGCCGTGAGGAGATGGACGCCGCCGGCGCGATCGAGCTGTGGATGCCGCATGTGCATCCGGCCGAACTTTGGGAGCAGGGACCGCGCTGGGCGGCCGCGCGCGAGATCATGTTCCGCGCCGATAGCGCCGGCGACGGCAAGCGTCCTTCGAAGGATCCGGAGTTTGTACTCGGGCCGACCCACGAGGAGGTCATTACCCCCTTGGTGAAAGCGGAGATCACGAGCTACCGCGACCTACCGAAGAACTTTTACCAGATCGCGACCAAGTTCCGGAACGAGATCCGGCCGCGCTACGGCCTGATGCGGGCCCGCGAGTTCATCATGATGGACTCCTACTCGTTCGACACGACGGACGAGGGCGCGGTGCGCAGCTACCTCGCGATGAAGGCGGCCTATGAGAAGTTCTTCCGGCGCGTCGGCACGCAGGCGATCGCGGTCGAGGCCGACACCGGTGTGATGGGCGGCAGCTTCTCGCATGAGTTCATGGTACCCGCGGAGGTGGGCGACGATGACGTGATCTACAACGAGGCCAGCGGCTACGCGGCCAACCGCGAGAAGGCCACCAGCGCCCTGGTGCCCGCCGAACTGGCTGACGCGGCCCCGACCGGAGCGACGGAGGAGTTCGCCACGCCCGGCGTGGTCACGATCGCGGCGCTCGAGGCGGCCCCGTTCAACGTGCCGGCCGACCGGCAGTTCAAGACCCTTGTCTACGTCGGCGACGGGAAACCCTTCATCGTCATCCTGCGCGGCTGCGACGAACTCGAGGAGGCCAAGCTGGGTAGCCTCGGCTTCACCCTGTTCCGTCCGGCCACGCCGGAGGAGATCGTTCCCGTGCTCGGGGCTAAGCCCGGCAGCCTCGGAGCGACCCGCGGCACGATCAAAGATCCCGGTGCGCTGGCGGGTATCTTCGCCGACCATGCCATCCGGCTGATCGGCAACGGTGTCACGGGGGCAAACAAGGACGGTTTCCACCTCCGCAACGTGAACGTGACCCGCGACCTCGCGGTCACACGCTTTGGCGATTTCCGTCGGGTGCGGGTGGGGGAGCCCGATCCGAAATCCGGTCAGCCGCTGCAGGTACGCCGCGGCATCGAGGTCGGCCATATCTTTAAGCTCGGCACCAAGTACTCGGAGAAGTTCAACGCGGTCTACACCGACGACCAGAAACAGTCCCACCCGATGGTGATGGGCTGCTATGGCATCGGCATCAGCCGAACGATGCAGGCGGTGATCGAGCAGAGCCACGATGCGGACGGCATTGTGTGGCCGTGGAATTGCGCACCCTTCCAGGTGCTCATCTGCGTGCTCGATCCGCAGCTGCCGGAAGCGATGGATCTCGCGCGCCGGCTCGGCGCCGCAGCGGAGTCGGCCGGCGCCGATGTGCTCATCGACGATCGGGCGGAACGGCCGGGCGTGAAATTCAAGGACGCCGACCTGATCGGCCTGCCGCTGCGCCTCACGATCGGGGGCAAAGGCCTGAAGGAAGGCGTGATCGAGCTGAAGTGGCGCTCCGCGAAGGAGGTGGCGAAGGTGCCCCTCGCGGAAGCCGAGGCCCGGATCGCTGCCGAGGTTCGCGGTGCGGCCGAACGGGCCGGCTGAAACATTTGCTCCCCCTGACCATGAACCGTCTGATCGCGCTTTTCGCCATGCTCCTCGGAACCGTGATTTCGGCCTCCGCTGCGGACGCCCCTTACCGGCACGTGGTGCTGTTCAAGTTCAAGGACGGCGCCCCTGCCGCCGACATTGCCAAGGTAGAACAGGCCTTCGTCGCATTGAAGAAGTCGATTCCGGAGATCCAGGCGCTGGAGTGGGGCACGAACGTCAGCCCAGAGGGTCTGGCGAACGGCTTCACCCACTGCTTCTTCGTGACGTTCAAGGACAAGGCGGCGCTGGAGCGCTACCTGCCGCACCCCGAACACAAGAAGTTTGGCGCGCAGTTGAAGGGCCTGCTCGATAAGGTGCTGGTGGTCGACTACGTCGCCCGCTGAGCGACACCGGCTCAGCCGGTAAACCGTCCGCGATAAGCCCAGAGCCCGAGCGCGGGATTGGAGATGTAGAAGATCCGCTCGCCGCCGGGGAGCGTGTTGAAGCCGTCCTTCAGTTTCGCTGGATCGTAGCGGCGTGTCATCTCCGCGAGATCGGCGTACTTGAAGCCGACGCCCTCGATTTCCGCACGGGTGAGATGACCGGGGCAATAGGTGATGGAGAACCGACCCTCGCTGGAGCCGTGGATCAGGTGGGCGGCCGCGCTGAGGTTGTTCTGCAACTCCGGGTTGGCCTTGGTCGCCGCCAGCGTGTTCGGCGTGCCGTGGTAACCGTACTTGCGGATGAGCCGGTCGATTTCGTGGTCCTCGCCGAACTCGCGGAGGCCGGGGGCGAGGATGATGAGCTCGCCGCGGTCGGCCATCGCCATTCGCGTGCGGTACACCGCCTTGTTGCCGAGCCAGGTGCTCTTGAACTCCGAGGGATCGAGATAGACGACGACTTTGTCCAACGGGGCGTCGAGCATCTCGAAGTTCACCTCGAGCGAAAGCTTGGCCGCCCGGTTGAAGACCTCCGCGTCGTCGCCGATGAACAGGCCGCGTACCTGTAGCACACCGCTCGCGTCGCGACTCACCACGGTGTGGATGTAAACGATGGGAAGGTGCGCGGTGAACTTCTCCCCGGCGTAGTTCAGGATGCGGCGCACCGGGGTGTCGGCCCGGCCCATCATCCGTTCCATGCCGTAGGCCGCGCCGACAAAATGGCTCTTGTTGATGCCCTCGACGCCGCCGGTGCCGACGAAGATGTTCTTGTTGTAGTTGGCCATGCCGATGACCTCGTGCGGCACAACCTGACCGATGGACAGGATGAGGTCGTGGCCGCCCGTCGCGATGAGGTTCGCCACCTGCGCGGGCCACGGGAATTCGACCGCGCCGCCGGAGACCTCGCGCACGAACTCGGCGGGCACGGTGCCGACCGTCGTGATCCCGGTGCGCCAGTTGTGAATGCGAAAGAGGTCCGACGGCACGGTCGGGAACATCTCGTGGATCTGCTCCGCGGTCATCGGCGAGTGTGTGCCGAGCGCGGGCAGCACATCCTTCAAGGCGGAGCCGAAATGCTCGTGGACGAGGCAAGTGATCCGCCCCGCCTGCGAGTGGAAGCGCGTGAAGTCGGGCGGCACGGCCAGCACGCGTTTGCGCGCTCCCAGTTGGGCGAAAGCGGCGGTGAGGCCGGCGCGAAGATCGTCGGTGGTGAGAACGTCGGTGGCCGAGCCACGGGCGAAGAGGAGCATAAAAAAGGGCGGTTCATTACGAACCGCCCGGGGAGATTTGGTAAGGCCGAATGGCCGGTCAACGTCAGCGTTGGATGCGGGCCGAGCCGCCCTTCGCGAACGCCTTCACCTGCTCGACCGTCGACATGGTGGTGTCGCCGGGGAACGTGGTGAGAAGGGCGCCGTGGGCCCAGCCGAGGTTGACGGCCTCCTGCTCGGAGGCGCCGCTCAGCAGTCCGTAGATGAAGCCGGCGGCGTAGCCGTCGCCACCTCCGACCCGGTCGACGACGTCGAGCTCGCACGTCGGCGACTGGTAAGTCTTGCCGTTGACCCAGGCGACCGCGCCCCAGGAGTGACGGTTGGTGGAGTGCACCTCACGGAGGGTCGTGGCGACGACCTTCACGTTGGGGAACTTCTTCACGGCCTTGTCGATCATCGCGAAGAACGCGGTGGGATCGAGTTTGGAGGCCGCTTCGACGTCCTGGCCCTCGATACCGAGACCCTTCTGGAGGTCCTCCTCGTTGCCGACGATGACGTCGACGTTCTGCACGATACGTCCGAGCACATCGAGCGCCTTGGCGTGGCCGCCCCAGATGTCCCAGAGCTTGGCGCGGTAATTGAGGTCGAACGACGTGACGGCGCCGGCCGCCTTTGCGGCGCGCATGGCCTCGACGATGAGCTCACCCGTTGTCTCGGACAGGGCGGCGAAGATGCCGCCGCTGTGGAACCAACGGACGCCCGGCGCGAAGATTTCCTTCCAGTTGAAATCGCCCGGCTTGAGCTGGCCGGCGGCCTCGTTGCTGCGGTTGTAGAACACCACCGGGGCGCGCACGCCCTGGCCGCGGTCGCTGTACACGGTGGCCATGTTGGGCCCGCGCACGCCGTCGTGCTTGAACTTCCGGTAATAGGGCTTCACGCCCATCGCCCGCACCCGCTCCGCGATGAGATCGCCGATCGGGTAGTCAACCATCGCCGAGGCGATGCCCGTGTTCAACCGAAAGCAGTCCGAGAGGTTGGCCGCCACGTTGAATTCACCGCCACTGACGTGGATGTCGCAGTGGTTCGCCTTCCGAAACGGGATGATGCCCGGGTCGAGGCGGTGAATGAGGGCGCCGAGGGACAGAAAAT
>JAURJO010000140.1 GCA_030832235.1 Verrucomicrobiota bacterium | reverse complement strand
CCGTTTCCTCCCGGCTTGGTGGTGTGGTAGGGCTGGAAAAGCCGGCCGAGATCGTCGGCGCGGATGCCCGCGCCGGTGTCGGCGAAAACGAGGTAAACGCACTCGTCGTCGGCCCGCGAGCGGATGCGCAGGCTGCCGCCCGGCTCCATCGCCTCCATGGCGTTCTTGGTGAGGTTGAAGATCACCTGCTTGATCTGGTTACGGTCGGCGAGAACGGCCGGCACCGGCGCGGCCTCCACCTCCACGGCGATCCCCCGGTCCTCGAGCTCGCGATGCTGCACGCGAAGGACCTCGGCCACCAGCGCGCCCAACTCGGTCTCGGCGAGATCGGGCGGCTGCGGGCGGATCGCGCCGAGGAAGTTGCTGATGATGCCGTCGAGCCGCGTCACCTCATCGCGACAGATCCGCAAGGATTCGCCGAGCGCCGCGGCGTCGCGACCGTCCTTCAGTCGCTTCAAGCGCCGCTCGATCAGCTGCAGGTGGATGGTGAGCGAGTTGAGCGGATTACCCAGCTCATGGGCGACGCCGGCGGCGAGCAGCACGATCGACGAGTTGCGCTCGCTCTCTATGCGCCGTTCGGTGGTGGCGCGCTCCTTGGTGATGTCGGTCAGGATCACCGCGAAACGGCGGGCCTGCCCCGCTCCGGGGGCCCGGAACGGCACCATGTAGAGCCGCACCACACGCGCCTCGGGATAGGTGAGCTCGAACTCGCGCGCGACCACCGGGGCCGCGCCGTCACCGTCGAGGGCGGCTCCAAGCGAGTTGCGTAGGCCGGGCACGAGACGCCAGAGCGTCTGGCCGGCCACGTCCTCGCCGAGGCCCACCAGCCGGCCCGCCGCATGGTTGGCATACTCGATCGCGCCATCGTCGCGGATGACCAGTACGCCTTCCTGCAGGGTGTTGAAGATCTCCTCGAACACCCCGCGTTCGCGCGCCAGCCGCTGCACGAGGTTGGCGAGGTTCACCGAGTCGAGCGTGTCGAGGCGCCCGAGCACGCGGTCCAGCGAGGAGTGTTTCTTTCCGGCCATGCGCTTCTCCAGTAAGCCCCGTCAGTCCTCGGTCGCCAGAAAATCCATCTGCGCCGGGTCCTCGCGCGTCGCGAGAAGCTTCCGCAGAAACACCTCGCGATGCTGCGGACAGCGCCCGAGCCGCAGTACCGCCTCGCGGTGCTCCTCCGTGCCGTACCCCTTGTGGCGCGCGAGGCCGTAGCCGGGATGCTGCGCGTCGAGTTCGGTCATCCGCCGGTCGCGCGTGACCTTCGCCACGATCGAGGCCATCGCCACGCACAGCGATCGCGCGTCACCCTTCACCAGCGCCGTGTGCGGGTAGGGGAAACTGCGCAGCGGCAGGCCGTCGACCAGGATGCGCGCCGAGACCCGCGGTTGATACGCGCTGCGCTCCTCAAGGCTGGAAAACAGGTCGGGCTCGCTCGTCGGCGCCGCGAACGCGTCCGGGGGATGGATGCCCTCCAGCGCGCGGCGCATCGCGAGCTTCGTCGCCCCGAGGATGTTGTGCTCGGCGATCTCCTCCACCCCGGCCACGCCGAACGTCGCGTGGATCTGGCCGGCCGCCACCAGCCGCTCGAATTCACCCCACAGCTCCTCGCGCGCCTCGGCCGTCAGCGCCTTGGAATCGTTCACCCGCCCGCCGTGCGTCACCGCCCAGCGGCCCTCCAGGAATTCCCGGCCCACCATCACCGCCCCCGCCACCACCGGGCCCGCGAACGCCCCCCGGCCCGCCTCATCCACGCCAATCAGGTGCTCCACCCCGGAGATCTGCCGGAGGTCGAATCCCCGCAGTTGGCGGCGTTTCATCGCGTGATGTCAGCGGAACCCGCCCGCCACTGGCAAGTCGCGAGGCCGGCGGCGGACGCCCCGGCGCGCCGTCCGGAAATTTGCTTGAAGCACCTCTTGTCGCGGCGAGCCTTCGCGCGTGTCCGAGAAACGTCCTCTGCTGATGCTCGGGCTCCCGAAAGGTAGCCTCGAGGAGTCCACCAAGAACCTGTTCGCCAAGGCGGGCTGGAAGATCACGACCAGCTCCCGCAGCTACCGGCCGTCCATCGACGACCCGGAGCTCGACGGCCGCTTCATCCGCGCGCAGGAGGTCAGCCGCTACGTCGAGCATGGGTTCTTCGATTGCGGGCTGACCGGGCACGACTGGGTGCGCGAGAACGGCTCCGACGTCGTCGAGGTCTGCGAGCTCGTCTACAGCCGCGCCTCCACCCAGAAGTCGCGCTGGGTCCTCTGCGTGCCCGAGGCCTCGCCCGTGCGCACCGCGGCCGACCTCGCCGGCAAGCGGGTCGCCACCGAGCTGGTCGAGACAACCCGCCGCTACTTCGCCGCCAAGGGCGTGCCCGTGGAGATCGAGTTCTCCTGGGGTGCCACCGAGGTGAAGGTACCCGATCTGGTCGACGCCATCGTCGACATCACCGAGACCGGCAGCTCGCTCCGCGCGAACAAGCTGCGGATCGTCGACACCTTGCTCGAGACCAGCACCAAGCTGATCGCCAACAAGGCGAGCTGGGCCGACCCCGCGAAACGCCGGAAGATCGAGACCATCGCCCTGCTTCTCCGCGGCGCCCTCGAGGCCGAGTCGAAGGTCGGCCTGAAGATGAACCTGCCGAAGGCGGCCCTCGACGGCGTCGTGCGCACCCTGCCCGCGCTGCGCAACCCGACGATCTCCCAGCTGAGTTCCCCCGACTGGATCGCCCTCGAGACCATCATCGACGAGAGCGTCGCGCGCGAAATCATCCCGCAGCTCAAGGCGCTTGGCGCCGAGGGCATCGTCGAGTACCCGCTCAACAAGGTCGTCTACTGAGCGCCGCCGCGGCGCCTCCCGCCATGCCCGACGTCACCCTCGGCCTGCTGCAGCACGCCTGCGGGGAGTCGCCGGCGGACAACCTGCGCCGCACGCTAGCGCTCGCGGAAAAAGCCGCGCGGAAAGGCGCGCGCATCATCTGCACGCAGGAACTCTTCCGTTCGCAGTACTTCTGCCAAGCGGAGCGGCACGAGTACTTCGCCCTCGCCGAGACCATACCGGGGCCGAGCACGCGCGCCTTTCAGGCCATCGCGAAAAAACACCGGGTCGTCATCATCGCCTCCCTCTTCGAGCGCCGCGCGGCCGGGCTGTACCACAACACCGCCGTGGTGATCGACGCCGACGGACGCCTGCTCGGGCGCTACCGGAAGATGCATATCCCGGACGACCCGCTTTACTACGAGAAGTTCTACTTCACGCCGGGCGACACCGGCTTCCGCTCGTGGGACACGCGCCACGGGCGCATCGGCGTGCTGATCTGCTGGGACCAATGGTACCCCGAGGCCGCGCGGCTCACCGCGATGCAGGGCGCCAACCTGCTCCTCTACCCGACTGCGATCGGCTGGCACCCGCGCGAGAAACGCGCCCACGGCGCCGCGCAGCACGAAGCATGGGAAACCATCCAACGCTCCCACGCGATCGCCAACGGCTGCTACGTCGCCGCCGTCAACCGTGTCGGCCACGAGTGCCCCGAGGGCGGCGATGGGCTCGAGTTCTGGGGCCGCAGTTTCGTCGCCGGGCCTGACGGCCGCGTGCTGGCCCGGGCCTCCGGAGATAAGGAAGAGATCCTACTCACCCCGCTCGATTTCGCGAAGGTCGACGCCACGCGCACCCATTGGCCCTTCCTCCGCGACCGCCGGATCGACGCCTACGACGGCCTTAACCAACGTTTCCTCGACCAACCATGAAACCCTCCCGCGACCACCTGTTTCTGCTCACGCCGCTGTTTCCGGACGCCAAGCTCGGCCCGGGCCGCTATCACTGCCCCGAGTGCGCGCAGGTCGAGGGACTGCTGAGCTACTTCCCTTACCTCCGGAATCGGCTGGAGATTTCCTACGTGGACTTCCCCCGGCCGCGCGCGGAGGTCGTCGCACTGGTCGGAGCGGAAAACCAAGGCTGCCCGGTTCTGGTGCTCGGCGGAGCCGCACCCAGCGGTTTAAAGGTGCGCCACCACGTACCGACCGGGCGCGATTTCGTCTCCGGCTACAAGGAGATCGCCGCGTATCTCGCCACCGCCCACGGCTCCTCCGAGGCCCATTCCTAGCATGGGTGGAAAGGCCACTCCCGCCGCCCTCGGCTTCCGCCTGCCGGCGGAGTGGGAGCCGCAGGCCGCCGTGTGGCTCTCCTGGCCCCACCGCCGCTCGACCTGGCCGGGCCGTTTCGACGCCATCCCGCCGGCCTTCGCGCGGCTCGTCGCGGCCATCAGCCGCTTCGAGGACGTCCACCTCAACGCCGCGCTGAGGCTCCAGCCGCGCGCCCGCCGGCTCTGCGCCGAAGCCGGCGCCGATCTGGAGCGGATCACGTTTCACGACCACCCGACCAACGACGCCTGGTGCCGCGACCACGGCCCGATCTTCGTCAAGCACCGCCGCACCGGCGAGGTCGCGCTCAGCGACTGGCGCTTCAACGCCTGGGGCGGCAAGTACCGGCCCTACGACCGCGATGACGCGATTCCCGGACGCATCGCGCGGGCCCTCAGCCTGCGGCGATTCCGCAGCGACATGGTGCTCGAGGGCGGCTCGATCGACGGCAACGGCCGCGGCCTTTTGCTCACCAGCGAGCAATGCCTGCTCAACCCCAACCGGAACCCGGAGCTCTCCCGCGCGGACATCGAGCGCGCGCTCCGCGAGATGCTCGGCGTCCGTCGCGTGCTCTGGCTCGGGGAAGGCATCGTCGGTGACGACACCGACGGCCATGTCGATGACATAGCGCGCTTCTTCCGCGCCGATGCGATCATAGCCGCGAAGGAAACGAACCCGCGCGACGCCAACCACCGCCCGCTGAGCGACGTTTGGGAGCGACTGGAGTCTTTCCGCACCCCGGCGGGAAAACGCTTCGAACTGGTGCCGCTCCCGATGCCGCTCGCCTTTGGCTTCAGCGGCCGGCGCGTCCCGGCGAGCTACGCGAATTTCCTCGTGATCAACGGCGCCGTGCTCGTGCCGACCTTCCGCCAACCGAAGCGCGACGCGGAAGCCTGCGCCGTGCTTACCGCGTGTTTCCCCGGCCGCGAGATCGTTCCCGTCGACTGCCGCGAACTCATCTGGGGCCTCGGAGCCATCCACTGCCTCACGCAACAACAGCCCGCCTGATGCCTTCCGCCGGCTCCCTCTCGCTTCCATTCGCCCCAGCCAGCGCCGTGCAGTCTCGGTGAGGTGTCGGTTGCCTGAGAGCCACGCCAGCTTGGCAAGCGCGGAGACTATCTAGAGGACGCCTCCGGCCCTGACACTGACGACAACGGCAGCCGATCAACGGCGCGGGAGCCAGACGGTCATGTCGCCTTCGCCGCGATTCCCCCAGGCAAAATACGGCGTGAAAGTGAGCGCAAAAGAGCGCGGGGCCGCATCACCGACCTCACGGTACAATTCGTCCTTCGCCCACGGCCGTGTCCCGCCGGCAATCGCGGACGCGGTCAGCATCATGACGTCCGCCCCCGCAATGGTGCGCCGCTCCCGCTTGAAGACCGGACGTCCGCCCGAAACCGGCAGCACCACGTCGGCAAGGCGGACGTCGCCGGGAAGATCCGCGGCCTCGACACAGTAAACCAGCGGACCGCGCCGAAGCGCCACCTGGTTGAAGGTCTCCTCCACCAACGGATTGGCCTCCAGCAGAACGGGAGCCAGGTCCAGGTCGAGTTCCACGACATCACCCGCTTTCCAGTTGCGCCGCACTTCAGCGAAGGTGCCCGGCGCGGAAACCGGAACCGCGGTACCGTTGACGCGTAACCGCGCGCCCCCCGGTGCGAGCCATCCGGGGATCCGCAAACGCAACGCCAATTCCGAGGCCGGGACCTCATCGAACACGAGCCGAACGGCGCCCTCCCACGGATAATCCGTCTCCTGCCTCAGTCGCAGGCGACCTCCACCCGGCCACGCCGAGTCGAGCGAACTCGCCGCATAGAGGTTCACCCAGACCGCGCCGTCGGAGCGGGCGTAGACGTAATTATGAGCCTCCGCGATCGTGCGGACCACATTGGGCGGACAACAGAAACTCGACTTGATGTTGGGCGTACGTGAACGGGACCAACGCAACGGCCACGTGAAATCCGCCATGCGGCGCAGCGGGTTCACGTAGAAGTAATGGCGACCCTCGAGGCTGATGCCCGGCAAAATCCCATTGTACAGGGCCTGCTCGAATCGGTCAGCGTGGTTTGCGTCTCCCGTCACCGCGAATTGCCGCCACATCCACATCGCGTAGCCGATCGTCGCGCAGGTCTCGTTGTAGGCGGTCAGATTCGGCAGCTGGTAATCACGCCCGTAAGCCTGATGCACGGTGCGGATGGTGCTGTGGCGCGATGAACCGTCCGGCGACGCTCCGTCGTAAAGCGCACCGGTCATTCCCGTGACATACAGCTTCTGGGTGGCGACATCGGCGGCGATCGCCTTGAGCGACCGCGCGATTCCCTCGTCCCCCGTCTCGGCGAACAGGTCCGCCAGGCCGGCGTAAAGGTAATTGGCGCGCACGGCGTGCCCGACCGCCTCGCGGGCCTCGCGCAACGGCACGCGGTCCTGGTTATGGTCCGCGGCGACCGCCGTGCCCGGCACGCGGTCACGGAGCTCGATCAGCGTGCGCAGCAGCGCGAGATGGCGCGGGTCGCGCGTGACGCGGTGAAGTTCCGCCACCCCCATGTAGTGCGACGGGCAGATGGCGTTGCGGGCCAGTTCATCGGGCGCCTCGCGCGCCAAGCGCTCCAGATACGCGGCGGCGCGCAAGGCCGCGTCGAGCAGCGTCACCTTGCCCGTGGCGCGGTGGTGAACGCAGGCCGCCGTGATGAGGTGGCCCATGTTGTACGTCTCGAAATGCTCGCGGTCCTCGAACTCGCGCGCGCGGGGGTCTCCCTGCCGCTGGGGGATGATCTTCTGGGTGTGCAGGTAGCCGTCCTCACGCTGCGCCTTCACCACCGTGGCGATGATCGCGTCCATCTGGCGGTCGAGGGCGGGATCGCGCGTCACGGCATACACCTGCGCGAGCGCCTCAAGCCATTTCAGGAAATCGCCGTCGTTGAAGGGAGGCCCGTGAAACCTGCCGTCGCGCCCGCGGCCGAGGCCGGCGGCGATCAGGAAATTCGACCACGCGTGGCTCTCCTGGTCATCACGGAAGATCGTCCACAAATGCGGCACCATCGTATCCCGGCACACGTCGAAACGCCCTCCGAGCAAACCACCGCGCCAGCGCACCTCATCAATCCCGAACATCCCTAAAACCGCGTGCGGGGAACGGCTGGTATCGACCAGGGCGCGCTCACCCGCGCCGGCGGCCACCGCGGCCATGAAACCCAGCAAGGGAATAGCGAGGCGATTCATCGCGTGAGTCCCTCCCATCGCGCCGGATCCACGATCACGTGTTTAATGCGCTTCCGGTCGTGCGTGTACGCGATGTGCACGCGTCCGTCCTTCGTCTGGATCACCGCCGGATAGGCGTAGCCGCTGCGGGCTGGCTCGGCCTCCAGCGTCAGCACCCGGTTCCAGATCAGACCGTCTCGTGAGATCGCAACATCGAGCGGGTAACGATTGCCCTTCGCCTCCCCCGCCCGGTGACCGGAATGGTTGTAGACGATCAGGTGGCGGCCGTCCGCCAGCGTGACCGCATCGGTGCCGGAATTGGGGTTCGGCAATTCCGTCGCGGTCAAAACGCTCCAAGTCGCCCCGCCATCGCGCGACCAGGTCTGCGCGACACT
>JAURJO010000139.1 GCA_030832235.1 Verrucomicrobiota bacterium | reverse complement strand
CGGAGCCCCTCCGCAAGCGGTCGGCGCGCGCAGCCTAGGTTCCTTGATGAACGCGAAGGCCCAGGAAGAACCACGAAACACAGGAAGCGCACGAAACCGGGGGGCACGGAAGGCGCGGAAAATGCGGAATAATCCAGACCCTTGCCGAATTTAGGTTTGGTGTAGCCGCGGCCGCCCGCCGCGGACCATGCCGCCGGCGCGACGTCCGAAGACCATACCTAAGGGCGCGGGTTCCTGACCACGGATGTCACCGACCACGTGGCTCAAGAATATCGCCGCGCGGGCCTTCGGGCTCAAATCGGCGAGGCTCCTCTCCGTTGCATCCGTTTGCTCCTGTTCCCGTTCCACCTCTGCGCGTCTTGCGCCTTCTCGAGGCCAACCGAGAAATAGCCGCCAAGAGGCGCTGGAGTCGCAAAGCGGGGGCGAAGCGGGTGCTTCCGCCGTAATCAGGCCGGTGTTCCCGCCACGATCACCTGCAAGCCTTGGGCGCGAAGGGCGGCGATTAGATCGGCGGGGGCCTTGGCGTCGGTTACGATCACGTCGATCTCCGCGAAATCACACAGGAAGAAGGTCGAGCGCCGCCCGAACTTGGTGTGATCCAGGCAGAAGATGACCTTCGCGGCGCCCTTCATCATCGCGCGCTGGATGTCGACGATCAGCGCGTGGGAATTGTAAATCCCCTCGGGCGAGATGCCGCTTCCGCTGAGGATCGCGACGTCGGCGTGCATGCGCGAAAACGTCTCGACCGCATGGGGGCCGACAAGCGTGCCGAGCCGCGGATAAATCACGCCGCCCGAAAGGTGCACTTCGTGGCGGACCGAGCCCGAGAAGTGGTTCGCGACCGGCAGAGAGTTGGTGATGATCTGCGCGACCTTGTCATCGAGCCGCTTGGCGACGTGGAAGCACGTGGTGCCGCTGTCGATGATCACGTTCTGGCCCGGTTCGATCAGCGCGGCGCAGGCTTCGCCGAGGAGATCCTTTTCCGACACCTGGTGGGTGTCGCGGACGTTGAAAACGAACTCGTCGCTCTTCGGCGGCTGCAGCGAGCGGGCGCCGCCGTGCGTACGACGGATAGGACGCGTGCCTTCCAAAGCCGCCACGTCGCGGCGTACCGTGGAAACCGAGGCGCCCACGTGTTGCGCAAGTTCTTCGAGCGAAGCGAATTCGGCCTTTTGCAGGTAGGCCTCGATCTTCGCTTGGCGCTCCTCGGGTTGCATGTCGGTGAAATCTTTTGGAAGATTTTGGAGTAACTTGCAATGAAAACCTTGACTCTTTGGTAGAATTCGGCCGATTCTGGGGTCCATTTCCGCCAGAATCCGCCATGTCGCTGCCTCCGCCCCTTCCTCATCGCGTCGAGATCGAGCATCTCGTGCGCCGCGCGATTTATGAGCGAGCGGGCAAAGCGCTCCCGCTTTCGGCCCAAGCGCCGAACCCGCTGCTGGTCAACGTCAGCGCCCGCCATTGCCACCTGACGCCCGCCGCGGTCGAACAGCTTTTCGGCAAGGGCGCCAAGCTCACGCCCATGAAGTGGCTCTACCAGAAGGACCAGTTCGCGGCGAAGGAGACCGTTACCCTCATCGGTCCGCGGAGCCGGGTCATTTCGAATCCCCGCATTCTCGGGCCGTGCCGTGATCTCAATCAGATCGAGCTCGCGCTCACCGACGCCATCGCGCTCGGGTTCGACATTCCGATCCGCTCCTCGGGCAACATCGCCGGCACTCCGGGCTGCATGCTCATGGGGCCCGCGGGTTTCTTCGAAATGAAGGAGGGTGTCATCCGCGCCGCGCCTCACGTGCACATGCATCCTGACGACGCCGCGTTCTACGGCGTGAAGGCCGGCGATTACATGAAGCTCCGCGTCGGCGGGCCCTGCGCCACCACCTTCGACCGTCTCCTCGTCCGCGTGCACGCCGACTTCAAACTCGAGGTGCACATCGACACCGACGAGGGCAACGCCTGCGCGCTTGAGCCCGACACTCCCGTCGAGCTCGTGAAGTGAACGCGCCCCGCCTTTTGCAACCCGTACTTATCAAAACCAGGACCCAACAATGAATGATTCGATCGGAATGGTAGAAACCCGCGGCTACGTCGGTAGCGTCGAGGCCAGCGACGCCATGGTTAAGGCCGCCAACGTGACTCTCGTCCGCCAAGTGCAGATCGGCGGCGGCTTCGTCACCGTGATCGTGAAGGGCGACGTCGGTTCCGTGAAGGCGGCCGTCGAGGCCGGCGCCGAGGCCGCCAAGCGCGTCGGCGAGCTCATTTGCTCCCACATCATCGCCCGCCCGCACGGCGAGCTCGTGAAGTCGATCGGCGTCTGAGCCGCGCGACCCTCCTTCAACCAAAACTCAATTTTTCACCACCATGGCTCAGGAAGCAGTCGGTCTGATTGAAACCAAGGGATTCTGCGCGCTCCTCGAGGCCGCTGACTCGGCCCTCAAGGCCGCCAGCGTTACGATGACGGGCTACGAGGCGGTCGGCAGCGGCTACGTGTGCGGGTTCTTCCGCGGCGACGTCGCCGCCGTGAAGGCCGCCATCGACGCCGGCGCCGAGGCCGCGTCGAAGGTCGGCGAGGTCGTCGCCGTCCAAGTGATCCCGCGCCCGCACGAAGAGCTCGGCGGTCTCGGCCGCTGGCTGCAGCAGGGCCAGGCCTGATTTCCCGCCGTCCGCGCGCCGCGGTCCGTGACTAGACCCGGCGACGCGTGGCGTCTTCCCGCATCGTGAACATCCTCGTCGCCAACCTCGGCTCGACCTCGTTCAAGTTCCGGCTCTTCCGTTTCGACGGGGCCGGAAACGCGGCGTTGGTCGCGAAGGGTGGCTACGAGCGCGTCACGGACTACGGCAAGGCAATCGACGACTGTCTCGCCGAGTTGCGGGCCGCCGGCCACGTGCGCTCCGCGGAGGACCTGCACGGGGTCGGCTTCAAGACCGTCCTCGGTCGCGGCGTGACCGGCTGTGTGCCGGCCGACGAGCGCGTGATCGCGGCCCTCGACGGATTCCGCGAGATCGCTCCCGCGCACAACCCGCCCTACGCGATGGGCATCCGGCGCTTCCAGGAAAAGCTCCCCGCCGTGCCGCGCGTGGCGCTCTTTGAGACGGCATTTTACCAGTGGGTCCCGGAAGCCGCGACACGTTACGCCGTGCCGCAGGCGTGGTTCGACGCCGGTGTGCGCCGCTACGGTTTCCACGGGGCGAGCCACAAGTTCGTCGCCGAGCGCTCCGCCGAATTGCTCGGGCGCGAGGACGTGGCGGATCGCGCGCGTCGTCTCTACCAGGCCGGCCCCACGCCGTTGCCGGCCGGCGCGCGGCCGTTGCGCGTGATCTCCTGCCACTTCGGCGGCAGTAGTTCCGTCACTGGTATTCGCGATGGTGTCGCGATCGGCACCAGCATGGGTCTCAGCCCGCAGTCCGGGCTCCCGCAGAACAACCGCGTGGGCGATCTCGATTCCGCCGCGGTGCCATTCGTGATGAAGTCCCTTAACCTTCCGCTCGCGGAGGTGGAGCGGCAGATGACCAAGGAGGCGGGACTCCTCGGGCTTTCCGGCGCCGGCAACGACATGCGCGACGTCAAGGCCGCGGCCGCCCGCGGCGACGCCCGCGCGCGGCTCGCCGTCGACGTCTTCATCAATTCCGCCCGCCACTGGATCGGCGCGATGCTCGTCGAGCTCGGCGGCTGCGACGCCCTCGTGTTCACCGCCGGCATCGGCGAGAACAACCCCGACCTTCGCGCCGCCATCTGCGCCAACCTCGGCGAACTCGGCATCGCGCTCGACCCCGCCCGCAACGAGGCGCTCCGCGGCGCCGAGGGCGAGATCTCGGCCACCGGTTCGCGCGCCAAGGTTCTCGTCATCCCCGCCAACGAGGAGCTCGTGGTCGCACGCGAGACCGTGCGCTGCCTGCAGGCGGGCCGCTGAATTTTTCAACCGCAACCTCAGTTCCCAACCACAAGTCATGTCCTCCAAAGCGATTGGTCTCCTCGAAACGCGCGGCCTCACCGCGCTCGTCACCGGCGTCGACGCCATGCTCAAGTCCGCCAACGTCACGCTGGCCGGCCCGATGAAGCAGGTCGGCAACGCCCTCGTCACCGCCGTCGTGATCGGCGACGTCGCCGCCGTGAAGGCCGCGACCGACGCCGGCGCCCAGGCCGCCCGCACCGTGGGCGAGGTCGTCAGCGTGCAGGTCATCCCGCGCCCGCACGACGACGTCGCCATCGTCCTACCGAAGGCCGCCGCGAAGAAATAAGGCGCTTTCGCCCGTCGCGGCATCGTCCCGGTCCGCCCCGGGGCGCCGGCTGCGCCGCAATCTTTCCCCGCCATGTTTCTCGCGCGCGTCATCGGCTCCGTGGTCTCGACCAAGAAGGACGAGGCCATGAAGGGCCGTAAACTCGTCATGCTCCGGCCGCTGCTGGTCGACGAGTCCAACCCCGCGCAGTTCCGCGCCGGGGCCAACACCATTGTCGCGGTCGACGCCCTCGGCGCCGGCCTCGATGAGGTGGTGCTGTTCTGCCAGGGCAGCTCGGCCCGGCAGGCCAGCGGCATGAAGACCCTGCCGGTCGACGCCGTTGTGGTCGGCATCGTCGACACCGTCGAGGTGCTCAACCGCCGGGTCTATCCCGCCCAGTCCTGATTCCGGCCGCGCTGAACCGCCCGCCGCCACCCTTCCGTCTCCGCCATGAGTTCCCCCCTGAAGCTGGATGAACAGGCCCTGCGCTCGATCGTCGAGGACGTCATGCGCAGCCTCGGCCGCTCGCCGGTGACCTCACCCGCGCCGTCGC
This sequence comes from Verrucomicrobiota bacterium, assembly GCA_030832235.1. Classification (GTDB taxonomy): domain Bacteria; phylum Verrucomicrobiota; class Verrucomicrobiia; order Opitutales; family Opitutaceae; genus ER46. The sequence continues at coordinate 157 of JAURJO010000139.1, read as the reverse complement.
CCGCCAACGTCGCGGCGGCCGCGTCCGCCGCCCCCGCGATCCGTCGCGGTGGCCCGCGCTTCGGCGTGTTCGAGGATGTCGCGGAGGCCTGCGCGGCCGCGCAGGACGCCTTCGAGCAGCTCAAGACCAAGGGCATCGCCGGCCGCGCCAAGGTGGT
>JAURJO010000138.1 GCA_030832235.1 Verrucomicrobiota bacterium | reverse complement strand
TCCTGCCGGCCGGTTCCACGTGCCGCTCCAATCGCTCCAGTAAAGGCGGAGTCCGCCGAATGTGGCGCCGACGCTGTTGGCGGCCGACAGGTCGAACTCCAGCATGGGGTCCCCGGCGCGGCGCGCGGGCGGGGTGCGTTCCTCGTCCCATTGCCAGCCGGCGTGGCCCCGCCACTCCTGTGCGCAGCGCGGGTCTTCGGCTACGGCCAGTAGCCGCATCTTCTGCTCGGACTGCCCGTCGGCGAAATCCCCGCCCTCGAGGGCGCATTCCAGCTCCGGCCGCATGGCTACGTGCCGCAGGTTACTCCGGACTTTCTCCGGCAGCGTGACCTTCAGCTGGCGCAGCTGCTGCACGATCGCGGGAGTTTCCAACGCCTGGACGGGCATCGGCCCGTCGGGCAAGGGGCGTGGTCCCCGCCAGACGCGGGACTCATGCAGGTAGAGCGCGGGCTCCGTGCCTCCGAGGAAGTGCGCGTCCGCGGCGATCCGGCCGTCGGGCAGAACCAGCTGCAGGCGGAAAATAGAGGCGCCGCCATCCTCCGGCAGTGCGGCCGCGGTGAGGGGGTTCTCCTCGATTGTGAACGGCTGGTCGCCGGGCAGAAGGAGGGCGGGGTACGTCTCCGGATCGGCGAGCAACTCCTCGACGATTTCAACCGGCAGCGGCTCCTTGGTCGTCATCCGGGAGCCCTGCTGGAATGCGAAAATCAGGGTGCGGGCCAACGCGGCCTCGGCCGGGCCGAGACTGCGCAGATCGGAAAGCCGGGTCGCGTGTAGGTGGCGCAGGAAATTGCCGGACGGCTGCTTCCATGGGGCGCCGGCCCCCTTGCGGGTTTGGAGCTTCATCTGCCCGTTCGGCTGCACCAGAACCCGCAGTCCTGTCACCCCGTCGAGGGGCTCGATGCCAGAATCCCCGTAGCTGGATTGCGGGGGTTGGAGGGCTTGCTGCAGCGTGACCTGCCAGCGCCTCAACGACTCCTCCAGGAGTCGCGCCTCCAGACGTGCGCGCACCGCGCCGGTGTCGGTGAGCGGTCGATAGACTTCCGGGATCGTCGCCCCTCGGCGTTCGAGGTCGTAGGCGAGGTACTGCCAGAGATCCAGAGGCGTGGCCGGAGGCTGATCGGGATTCCACCAGCCTTCGAGGGCCATTTCCCAATCGTACGGCGGTTTGTCCGTGAACCAGCCGAAGCCGCAGAAATGGAGCGAAGACTGAAATAGCCGGCCATGGCGGCGGAGGACGTCCCCGTGAAGACGTTCGAGGTTGGTCAGGGCGCGGGTCTCTTCGGCCCGCAGCGGCCGTCCGAGTTTTTCCGCGACAATCGGACCGTGAACCTCGGCGAACGGGCGGGGCTTCTCCCGCGGTTGGGCGGGGTCCTCGGCCAGGGCCCCCGCGTTTTTGGCCAGCCACGCCAAAGCGACGGCGGAGGAGTGCGGGCAGTCGGGGGCGTCCTCGCATTGGCAATCGGATGACCAACGTCCCTGCGTGCAAAAGAGCGCGACCTCGAAATCGTCGTCTTCGTCGCGAACCAGCGCCTGCACCAGGTGCTCGACGGAGCCGTCGAGTTCCAGCACTTGGTCGTTCCGCTTAAGATCCGCACCGATGAGCCGGAAGTGCGGCGGAAACCGGTCCGCCCACGCGACGAGGTTTCGCAGGGCGGCGGGAGTCCGGTTGTCGGGAACCGGCAGCGTCTTCGATTTCTTGGCCAAGGTTCGTTCCGGCGGCACCCCGGAGGGCGCTCCGGCTCAGTACACCTTCTCGTCGAGCAATGCGATGAGCTCGGCCTCGGTGACGCGGCGCTGCTGCATCGAGTCGCGCTCGCGCAGGGTGAACGTGCCGTCCTTCTCGATGGTGTCGAAGTCGATGGTGACGCACCACGGCGTGCCGATCTCGTCCTGGCGGCGGTAGCGGCGGCCGATGGCGCCGGCCTCGTCGTAGAACACGGCGAAGCGGCGCTTGAGACGCGCGTGCAGCTCGCGGGCGCGGGCGACGAGGGCCTCCTTGTTCTTCAGGAGCGGGAGCACGGCGACCTTGACCGGGGCGATGCGCGGCGAGAGCCGCAGCACGGTGCGCTTCTCGACGTTGCCCTTGTCGTCCTTCACGTCCTCCTCCGCGTAACCGGCGCAGAGCACGGCGAGGAGGATGCGGTCGACGCCCACGGCGGGCTCGATCACGTGCGGGACGACCTTCTGCTTGGAGGCTTCGTCGAAGTAGACCTGCGGCACGCCGGAGAACTTCTGGTGCTGCTGCAGATCGTAGTCGCTCCGCGCGGCGATGCCCCAGAGTTCCTGCACGCCGAACGGGTAGCGGAACATGATGTCGACCGTGCGGCGCGAGTAGAACGCCAGCTTGGCCTTCGGGTGCTCATGGAGGGAGAGATGGGACTCGGGCAGGCCGATGCTCAGGAGCCACTCGCGGCACCACTTGAGCCAGTCCTCGTGGCAGGCGAGCCAGTCCGCGTCGGGGTGGATAAAGTACTCCATCTCCATCTGCTCGAACTCGCGCGAGCGGAAGATGAAGTTGCGCGGCGTGATCTCGTTGCGGAACGACTTCCCGATCTGCGCGATGCCGAACGGCAGCTTCACGCGGCCGGTGTCCACCACATTGCGGAAGTCGACGAACATGCCCTGGGCCGTTTCGGGACGCAGGTAGGCGACGGAGGCCGAGTCGCGCATCGGGCCGACGTGCGTCTCGAACATCATGTTGAACGCGCGGGGCTCGGTGAGGCTACCCGGCTCGCCGGTCGCGGGCGACGGGATGAGCGCGATCTCCTCGGGCTTCGCCTCCGTGAAATCACGCGGCTCCACGGGCGCGAGCGCACCCTGGATGGCCTTTTTTCGTTTCATCGTCTCGGCGGCCTCCTGGAGGGCCTCCGTGGTTCGCTCGCTCTCCAGCGCGCTGACGTAGCCCACCGTCTTGCCGTCGACGACGACCGGCGCGAAGAACAGCTGGTCGGCGCGGAAGCGCTGCTTACTCACCTTGCAGTCCACCAGCGGATCGGTGAAGCCGGCGACGTGGCCCGAGGCCTCCCACACCTTCGGGTGCATGATGATGGACGACTCGAGGCCCACGATGTCCTCGCGGCGCCGCACCATGTCGTTCCACCAGCAGTCGCGGATGTTCCGCTTCAGCTCCACGCCGAGCGGACCGTAGTCGAAGAAGCCGTTGAGCCCGCCGTAGATCTCGGACGACTGGAAGATGAAGCCGCGGCGCTTCGCGAGCGCGACGATGGCGTCCATGGAGACGGCGGAGGAGGCGGGTTCGGCTGACATAAGGAGCGGGAGTTAGCCTCCGCCCCGCAGGTCGGTCAAGGACGAGGGCGGACGGCCCCTGATTCTCACCCTAGAGGTCCCGCGGTGCGAGCTGGGGGCTGCGAAACAAATCAAGAGCCCGAAACCTGGCGGGGTGGCCCTCGGCCCCCCCCCCGCGGCTCCAACGTGACCAAAGCGTCGTTCAGGATGGCTTTCGCCTAGCTCAGTGCCGTGACCGCCATCGATGTACGCGAGGGAGCATGAATCTGCATACCGCCACGAGCTACACCGAAGACACGAAGCAGATCCCGCGGTTGCTTCGTTCCTCCCGGCTTTGGCCGCCCGGCGTTCTTACCGGCACGTGCGTCGCTCCGCTTCGATCGTACGCGGAGGACAGGCGCTCCTTCCAAAAGCAGAAGGGGCCGGCGATAACCCCTTAACGCCGGCCCCAGTTTTTTCTGCTTTTCCGGCCTTGCGGCTGGTTATCGCCCAAACCCTGCATGGGCGACATCCGGAGGGGTAGCATCGCCCGTGCCAGCTTGGCCGGCGTGGTTTTCAGCGCTGCGGCAACAGGCGCGCTTTGTCGGGCTCCCGGCGGGATCGGATCTGCTTCGGACCGGGCCTCAATGCGGCGCGAACCTCGTCATCGCGTCGAATTCGTCGGCGATGACGCGGTCGCGGGCGCAGCGGGTCATCTTGTTCTGTCCGCCCCAGCGGCCGTGGAAGCGCCGCCAATGTTCGAATACCCCGGGCATCACCAGGCGCACCACCGGGGCCTCCAGGATCCCGCGGGCGCGGCGATCCGCGTAGGGCGCGTGCGTCACGGACAGCTTGGCGTCGAGTTCCGTCGCCAGCTGCGGGCCGGTCGGTGTCGCCATCGTGCCCGGGCTCAACTCGATCCACCATTCGTGGCGGCCGCGACGTTCGCCCACCAGGGTCTCGACGGTGATCTGCGGCGCCACGTGGAAATCAACGATCCGCCAGCCCTGCCGCCGACATACGGCCGTGAGTGCGGCGGTAAGATCCCGCTCGTCGAGTTTTTCCCGGAAAACGTCCAGACGGCGCCCCGTGCGGCCGACCACGAGAAGTCGTGCCGGCGTCACGGACGTGAAACGGACCACGTCTTCCAGCAGGTGCCGCACCAGCCCGCCGGGGGTGGTGACGATCAGCGCGTAATCCACGCCCACCTTCACCCCCGCGAGCGGCACGGCGCGCCGGCCAGTCGTCTCGAGGGAGCCCGCTTCCAACTCCTCCAGCGGAAGAAACTCGAAAAACACGCCTTGATCCGTGAGCAGCCCCAATCCTCGCGAAGCCTCGCCGTCCTGCGCGGCGATGAACGCCTCGGTCGCAGCGTAAACCTCGTGCAGCCGCACGCCCGGCCCCGCCAGTTCGCGCAGCGCGTCGACGTGGAATCCGAGCGCCTCGCCACCGTGCACGATGCACTCGAGATTCGGCCAGCGCGCGCTCAACGAGTCGGCCGCGGCCGCCCGGGCGAACGCGATGATTTCCCCCGGCAGTCCGGCGATGAGGGAAAGGTCGGTGCCCGCGACGCGCGACAGCACGGCGGCGAGCCTTTGGTCGGGGTCGGTGATCGCCGCGGTGGCGAGGCCGGGTTCGTGCAGATGGCGTGCGGCCCAACCGGGCAGGCTCAACGCGGCGATTCCGCTCAGATCGCCGGAAACGGCCCCAGTTGGACGAGCGGCATCGACGGGTTCGACCGCGGCGGTGCCGCCGAGCAGCAGATGGCGGCCGCGAAAAACCCCCGCGTTTCGGGCGGCGACCGCGTGGTGCAGCACGGCGCGGAGTCCGGCCGTTTGAAAATGCGTGAGCAGTTCCTCGGTGACTGGAACGAGCCGGCGGGTGCCGTCGGCGACGCCAGCCGTGCGGGCGAACAACCGGCAGACGCCCGGCCACAGCACCCCGGCTTCCCCGGCCACCATCCGCGCGACCGCCGGGGCGATCGAGGCGTGGGTCTGCAGCGGAATGCGCGCCTGGAATGCCGGGTAGCCGAGCCGCGCCTCGACGCCGAGAGAGCGCCAGTGGGAGGTTGCGGCCAACCGCGGCAGCAGGGCAGCCAGTGCGGCCGTTTGTTCCGCCGTTCCGCCGCCCCGGCGTCGCAAACGCCACTCGACGCCGGCGGTGTGCAAGCCGAGGCCGAGGACGTGGAAAAACTTGGGCCGGACGGGCATGGCGGCTCGGTCAGGGCAGGCCCGCCGTCGGAGAGTCGCAAGCGAATTACCCTCGCGACGGCGCGCTCCGGGTTTGCGCGCGGCGTGTCCGGTCTCAACGTTGGCTCCGATGCCGTTGCCGCCCATCATCCACGAGGACGCGGAGGTGCTCGCGTTCGACAAACCGAGCGGTCTGCTGGTCGCGCCCGATCGTTGGGACAAGGCCCGCGCGAACCTCATGGGAATGGTGCACGCCGACCCGCGCCTGGGTCGCGCCGTGGCCAACGTGCACCGGCTCGATGCCGACACCAGCGGCGTGTTGCTGTGCGCGAAGACAAAGCCCGCGCTCGATTTTCTCTCGGGGCAATTCCAGTCCAAGACGGTCGGCAAAACCTACCACGCGCTCGTGGCGGTGCTGCCGCCCGGTCGCGAGATGAAGGTGGTCGCGCCGGTGCGGGATGCGCAGGGCGGGCTGCCGGACGAGTTCACGGTGGAGCTCGCGCTGGGCGAGGATGAACGCCAGCCCGGCCGCATGCGCGTGTTCAAGGGTCGCGGTGGCAAGGCGTGCGCCACGCGGTTCCGCACCTTGGAGCGATTCGGCTCCGGGTCGCCGCGCGAGCGGGACGGCGCGCCGGCCGGCTACGCCTGGGTGGAGTGCGAACCCCTGACCGGGCGCACGCACCAGCTGCGCGTGCACCTCGCCGCCGCGGGCGCGCCGATCCTGTACGATCCCTTCTACGGCGACCCCGGCATCTCGCTGCGGCTTTCCGACCTCAAGCGCGGCTACAAGGGACGTGACGACGAGAAGCCCTTCATCGGCCGCCTCGCGCTCCACGCCAGCGCGTTGACCTTCACGCATCCCGCGTCGCGCGAGCGAATGACCCTCACGGCGCCCTTGCCGCACGAGTTTGAAGTCGCCTTGAAATACCTGCGGCGCTTCGCCTCCGTCGTGCGCCCCGGCGGAGGCCGGGACCGGCCCGCGGCCTCCGCGTGAACTTTCTCCCATTATGAACACCCCCGCTCCCATCGTTACCCGACGCGAAGCCCTGCGCACCGCCGCCCTCGGCGCACTGGTCGTCCCGGTCATTGGTTCCGCCGTCGCCGCCGAAAAGAAAAAGACCCCCGAGGCCGCCTTGCCGACCTACGCGTCCTTCCCGGAAGGGCGCGAGAACGGCCTCCGCCTCGGCGTCGCCTCCTACTCGCTGCGCAACCTGCCGCTCGATGAGTTCATCTCGGTGGTGAAGGTGATGCGAATCTCGAACGTCGCGCTCTTCCGACTGCACTGCAATTGGGAGGGCGCCCCGGTCGCGGAATGCCGCGAGGTCGGGGCCAAGCTCAAGGCCGCCGGCCTGCGTCTCACCGGTTCCGGGGTGGTGAATCTCCCGAACGACGAGGCCAAGTGCCGCCAGGCCTTCGAGAACGTGAAGGCCGCCGGCATGGCCACGATGGTGTGCAAGCCCGACGTCGCCGCACTCCCGCTTGTCGCCCGGCTCGCCAAGGAATATGACCAGCGGCTCGCCATTCACAACCACGGGCCCGAGGACAAGGTTTACCCCACCCCCGCGATCGCATTCGACGCGGTGAAGTCCTTGGATTCCCGCGTCGGGCTCTGCATCGACGTCGGCCACACGGTGCGCGGCGGCGAGGACGCCGTCGCGGCGATCCGCAAGTACGCGTCGCGCGTGTACGACGTGCACATGAAGGACAGCGTCGCGGTGCCGGGAGCCATGAGGGATATCCCGATCGAGGTCGGGGCCGGCCGGCTCGACATCCGCGGCGTCGTCCGCGCGCTACTCGACATCAAGTACGACGGGGTAGTTTCCTTCGAGTACGAGAAGGCGGCGGGCAACCCGATCACCGGACTCGCCGAGTCCCTCGGCTACGTCCGCGGCGTGCTGGCGGCGTTCGCGCGTTGAGTCGCCGGCCCGCGGCTTCACGGCGAGGCCGCGGGGCATTCCTTCCCGTCGGATCATCCCCGACGGGGAGAAACGCCTTGCGAGTAAGGCTCATGTGCGGGAGGCTCTGGGAGTTACCCGCCCCCATGATCCGGCTGGCCTTAACCCTTTGCCTACTCGCCTTTGGCGCCGCCCTGCGCGCCCAGTCGGCGGTGGAAGCCTCGCCGTTTATCGGCGGGGTATGGGCCGGTAATGTCACGCCCACGAGCGCGTCGGTCTCGATCCGGCTCACCGTGCCCGGCCTGCGCGTGCGCCTGCAGGTGAGCCAGTCGGAGTCGCTCACTCCGGCCGCGTTTTCATCCGTGGTCACGACCGCGGCCGCGAGTGGCAACACCGTGAAGCTGACTGTGCAGGGATTGGTACCCGACACCGACTATTTCTACGGTATCGAGGTGGGTGGGGTGCTCCGTCGTGAGACCGTCTCTCGCGGCCGATTCACCACGTTCCCTCTCGGCAAGGCCTCCTTCAAGGTCGCGTTTTCCTCCTGCGGTGATTTCCGGGCCGCCGACCAGCGGGCCTTTCCCGCGATCATCGCCGAGAAGCCGCTCCTGTTCATCCACATGGGAGACCTGCACTACAGCGATACCAACAGCACGGTCGCGGAGGACTACCGGATGAACTACGACAATGTCCTCGGCCACGCGGTGCAGGGGCAGCTGTTCCGCGCCATGCCGGTGGCCTACGTCTGGGATGATCATGACTTCGCCGGCAATGACTCCGACTCCACCGCCGTCGGTCGCGTGACGGCCCGCACCACCTACCGCGAGCGCGTGCCGCATTATCCGCTCGGCCCCGGCGACGGCACCGTCGGCCAGGCGTTCACCATCGGTCGCGTTCGGTTCATCATGACCGACCTGCGGAGCGCCGCCGTCTCCTCCTCCCTGCGGGAGTCCGCCACCAAGACGAAGCTCGGTTCCGCGCAGAAGGCCTGGCTGAAGCAGGAGCTCATCAACGCCCGCGACAACGCCTTCCCGCTGATCGTGTGGGTCTGCACCCACCCTTGGATCGCGCCGGCGAAGTTGGGTGACGACAGCTGGGCGGGCTACGCCACCGAGCGGACCGAGATCGCGAATTTCCTCCGCGACAACCGCATCAGCAACGTCTCGATCATCTCGGGCGACATGCACGGGTTGGCCTACGACGACGGCACCCACTCCGACTACGCCACGGGTGGAGGAGTGCCGCTCACCGTCATGCACGGCGCGGCCCTCACCCAGTCGCCCTCGACCAAAGGAGGTCCCTATTCGGGCGGCGTGGTGCCAGGCAGCGCCCAATACGGCGTGCTCGAGGTCTTCGACAACGGCGGCACGAGCGTCGCCTGCCGGTACCTCGGCACCCACGCCACCGAGGGACGCAAGCTCACCCACATCTTCAGCAGTTCCGCCGCGGGTGGGGGCGACCACGCGATCGTCAACATCTCCACTCTCGGCAAAGTGGTCGCGGGGGGCGACTCCCTCGTCAGCGGTTTCGTGATCAGCGGCACGAGCAATCGTTCCGTGCTCGTGCGCGCGATCGGTCCCACGCTTTCCGCCTTCGGCGTTACCGACGCCCTCGTGCAACCGGTCCTCTCCGTCTATCAAGGGTCGCGTCTCATCGCCACCAACTCCGCCTGGGGCGGAGTCAACGGTGCCAGCGCCGACGCCCTCACCGAGGCCTTCGATCGCGCGGGTGCGTTTCGGTTGGTCGACGAGGGCAGCCGCGATGCGGCGTTGATCCTGTCGCTGCCGCCCGGCGCCTACACGGTGCAGGTGAAAAGCGCCGACGCCTCCGGTGGTTCGGCGCTGCTCGAGGTCTACGAGTTGTAGGCGTTCGCCTTCGCTGCGGGCCGACTGTCCGGCGACTGACCCGCGGCTTTCCGCTTGCGCGCCGACTTCGCGGCCCGTTTTCCTCCACCCGCCTGTAGGGGTGTCTTCCGCGGAAGGCTGAGATTGCGGCGCGACCGGCCGCTCGACCCTTTGAACCTGTGCGGGTCATGCCGTCGGAGGAAACAGCAGGCGCCGGACAATGCGCCTACGGGCGTGCTCCCGGCGCCCCTTCGGCGGCGGTCCGTTCGGGTCAGGCGATCCGCCATGACCCTCGCTCAAATCCGAATCCACCTCGTGTTCGCGTGCGTCGCGTTGTCCTCGACGGCCGCGCTCTCCGCCCAAGCCGTGCCGCCCGGCCCCGCCGTTCAGCTTGCACCCTTGCGGGTGACGGCCGACCTCTGGGAGTCGCCGCTCGAGCGCGTTCCGGCCAGCGTGAGCCTTTATGACGCCGGGGCGTTGCGGGACGGCGTGCGTCACTTCAGCGACCTGGTCGACCAGATCCCCAACCTCACGTGGACGGGTGGCACCTCGCGGCCGCGATACCTCCAGATCCGCGGGGTCGGGGAAAATTCCCAGTACGAGGGCGAGACGCCCGATTCGGCGGTGCGCTTCCTGATCGATGACCTGGATTTCACCGGCCTCGGCGGGGTGGCGTCGACATTCGACGTCGAACAGGTCGAGGTGCTCCGCGGGCCGCAGGCGGGGGCCTTCGGACCCAACGCCGCGGGAGGACTGGTGCGGTTGGTCACCGGCGCGCCCACACCCTTCTTCACCGGCCGGATCGAGGGCTCCTTCGGTGGCGACGGACTGCGGGAGGCGGGAATCGCGGTGGGCGGTCCGCTTGTCGCGGGCGGCGATCCGCGGAGCTTGATGGGCCGGCTGGCCGTGCAGCGTCACGTGAGCGACGGGTTCCGGCGCAACCTGACGCTGGGACGTGACACCAACGCCCGCGACGAAAGGTCCGCGCGGCTGCGTCTCGCCGGTCATCCTGCGGGCGGCTGGCGCTGGGAGGCCGCGCTCCTGCACGCCGATCAGCGGAACGGCTTCGACGAGTTCTCCTTGGATAACAACGGCCGGTTCACGTACAGCGATCGTCCCGGGCGCGACGGGCAGAAGTCGCTCGCCGGCAGCCTGCGCGGGGAGGGTGACGTCGGATCAGACCTGCGACTCACCGCGGTCGTGGCGGCTTTGCGCGTCGATTCCCGCTATAGCTACGACGACGATTGGACCGCGGCATCGTACGCCGGCTTCAGCGATCTCGGTCGCGAGCGGCGCGGACTCAGCGCCGAACTCCGCCTCGATGGCGGAGCCCGCGGAGGGGCCGCGGGCTCCGCGGCGCGCTGGACCCTCGGCGCCCACGCCGCGCAACTCGACGAGGACAGCCGTTACACGAATGAGGATCCCGGCAACCTGCGTGGGCTCGTGACGGATTACGCCGCCCGGCAGCTCTCGGTCTTCGGCCAGGCCGGCTGGCCCTTGGGCAACGCGGGCCGGTTGGTGGCGGGCGTGCGGGTCGAGCGCGTGGCGCAGGAGGGCGCGGGCACCCGCACCCGTTTCCGCAAAGCGCGCGGGACCTACGATCCGGTCGCGAACTTCCGTCCGCGATTTTCGGACACGCTGCCCGGCGGGAAGCTCACCTGGGAGTGCGACCTGCCGGCGCACGGCCTCGTGTTCGCTTCAGTCACGCGCGGCTACAAGGCGGGCGGCGTCAACGTGGATGCGCGCATCAATCCCCCCGCCGATCCGCTGACCTTTCGCACGGAGAACCTTTGGAACTGGGAGGCCGGGGTGCGCGGTCACGCGCTGGAGCGGCGGCTGACGGGCGGGGTCACCGCGTTTCTGCTGCAGCGAAGCCGGACGCAGGTGCGCGACTCCGCGGGATTCGGTGGCAATTACCGCTTTTTCACCGCGAATGGTCGCGGCGCACGCGTCGCGGGGTTGGAGGCGACCGGGGCGTTCTCGATCACGCGCGAGCTGTCGCTGCACGGTTCGGCGGCGTTGATGGATTCCGAACTCGAGCGCTTCACGCTCACGAACGGCAACGCCGGCGGTGGTCGCGCGCTGGCGAACACACCGCGGCACGGGTACACGACTGGACTGCGTTACGAGGCGCGCGGCGGCTTCTTTGCACGCGTCGAGCAGACGGGACGCGCGGCGCAGTTCGATTCGAACAACCACGACGAGGCGCGCCGGGCCTTCCGGGTCGTGAATGCCGCCGTGGGCTTCGGACGAGGGGGATGGAACGTCTCCGTGTGGGCGCGCAACCTGCTCGATTCGCGTTACGAAAAGCGGGTGTTCTTCTTCGGGAATGCGGACCCTGATTACGCCGAGGCCCGCTACGAGAGCCGCGCCGATCCGCGGCAGGTCGGCGTCACGGTGGCGCGGCGCTTCTGATGCCGTTCGGACCGGCGCTTGCGTGGCCGCGTGGAGCGCGGTTTCCTCGGTTATGATTTCCCTGCATGAAGGCCGCGGTGCGCGGCGAAAACGCTCCGTCGGACGGGCGTTGACGCTGCTGCTGCAGGTGAGCGGTTGCGAGCCGCGCATCTGGCGGCGGTTGGTCGTGCGGGAGTCGATGTGGCTTTCCCAACTCCACGACGCCATCCAACTGGCGTTCGACTGGTACGATTACCAGACGCACACCTTCACGCTGGGCAGCCGGCGTTTCGGAAACCCGGTCGCGGCGGATGAGAATAGTGTCGAGGATGACCGCGACCTCCTGCTCTCGGATCTCGGCCTGGAGGAAGGGCATCACCTGGCTTACCGGTACCACTTTGGCGAGGGCTGGGAGGTCGATGTGCTGGTGGAGGCGGCCGGTCCGCTGGAAAAGCGCGGTCGTTACCCGGTGTGCCTGGGCGGCGAACGCGCGGGTCCGCCGGAGGATTGCGGCGGCCGGGAGGCGTTTCACGATATGCTCTCCTGTCTCGGAGACCCCGCCTCCGCGCTTGGACGCGAATGGCGCGAATGGCTCGGGCCCGATTATAATCCGGAAGCCTGCGACCCCGCGGCGATCACCACCGCGTTGCGCCGGCTGAAGCGCTGAGCACGCGCAACCCGGCCGCGGCCGGGCTCAATGGGCCTCACTCAGGCTGGTGAGCGAGTGCCACTCGAAGACCTCCTGCAGCAGCGCGCGCTCGACGCGGGCGACCACGCGCTCGAGGGCGCCCCAG
>JAURJO010000137.1 GCA_030832235.1 Verrucomicrobiota bacterium | reverse complement strand
GGGTTCGGCCTGACTTTTGCGCCTGATGCGCCTCGTTGCGGCCATTTCTTGAGTTGCCCGAGATGAGGCTCAGGAAGCGCAAGAGCGGGGAGGACGAGGTCACCACGAAATAAGCGAAACGCACGAAACTGCGATGCGACCCGAGGTTTCAGCCGGTGGATCGGACTCCGTGAACTCGGGTCGGGCCTCTGCGCCCTCTGTGTCCCAACTCAACTCCCCTTCGGTTGCGGCGGAGCCGCACTGGGATAACCGCGGTTAAGATCGCGAGCCGACTCGGCAATGCCTTTCTCCTTCGCCGAGCATTCCTCCTTCGCCGGCCCTATGGAGGACAGGACGGAGGACAAGTCGGCCGTCGCGCTTCCGGCATCATCCGCGGCGGGCGGCCGCGGCTACACCGGGCCATGGCCTTCTTCTTTGGGCTCCATCAGCGACCAATCGTGGTTACCCAACTGCGAGCCGGAGCGCCGCCCGGCTCGGACGCACGCTTCACTTGCCCGGGGTCTTGGCGGCGGCCTGCTTTTCCGGCGGGGCGTCGGGACGACTCAAGGAAATGGATCGCTCGAGGAAGGACTCGGTCGCGGGGGAAGTTGCAGTCCCAGCGGCGGGGGCGGCCGGTGCGGCGGGCTCCATGCCGGCCAGCAGCAATTGGAACCGGTCGCGCTCGCCGGGCTGGCGCGCGAGCTTGGCGCCTCGTTCCGCCATAGCCCGCGCTTCGGCGGGAAAGCCGCGCTTCATCGCCAGCATCGTCGCTTGGGTGAGAAGGGCCATGTCGCGCGGGAAGCGATTGATGCCCTCGATCACCACACCAAGGTGCTCGGCCAGCGGCGGCGCGGCGGAAACGGACCACGTGTCGGCGACCAAGGCGTAAACTTCCGCCAGCGGCGGCGGCTGCTTCATCGCGGTGAACAGCGGCGTGAGCACCGCGGCAACCTGCGCGGAATCGAGCAGCCCGCCCGCGCCGGCCGGCTTGGCCCGGGCCGACTGCAGGCGGAGACGCGCGAGTTCAAGGTGGGCGCGGGCACGCACGACCTTGGCCTGCGCCGCGGCTTCCAGGAAACGTTCCGCGCGTTCGGGACGCCCCGCCTGCAACTCGTCGAGTCCGAGCGCCGCGAGCAGCCTGGGGTCGCGCTCGCCGCGCACATAGGGGGCGATGAGCGCATTGCGCGCCGCCTCGCCGTGCCGGCCGAGGCGCAGCACCTCGCCCTTGATGCGCCCGACGTCGGCGTCGGCGGCGTCGCGCAGTTCCACCGGCGGCGGCTCGGGGAGACCCGCCTGCCCCTTCTTCGCCTCGAAACGCATCGCGTTGTAGACCGTGAACTGGATGTGCCCGCGCAGCTCCAACGCCATCTGGCGGTAGGTTTTCCCGAAGCACTCCTTGAAAAGCTGCTCCGAGGGAGCCTCGGTGCCGAGCCGCGTGACGAACTGCAGGAACGGCCGCTGGTACTTGCGGTTGTTGCCGTACAGGCAGAGGTGCACGAACGCATAGCATTGCGCCTTCCACTCGCGCGTGCGGGCCCGTGGTCCGTCGGGGGCCAGCATCTCGCCCATCGGCATGATCGCCCGCTTCGAGAGGATGTGGTTGAAGTCCCCGATCTTCTCCGCGCCGAAACCGTCGCCGATCTGCGCGAACGTGATCGATTTCTTCGAGAAATCGACCGCCCCGAAAAGCTGCACCAAACCCTCCTCAAACCAAGGCGGCGGCGGGGCGTTCAGCTGGCGGCGGATCAAAAAGCGGAAGTACTCGATGTAGAACGCGCGGTACGGATCGGCCTCCTCGACGGTGTCGGCGTCGACGCGCAGCTCGGACAACGCGAAATCGATCACGATCGCTGCCCGTTCGCGGTCGCGGAAGAAGAGGCTGTTCTTGCCGTAGCGCTCGTCGGCCTCCTCCGCCGGCAAAAATTCGTCGAAGCCCTTGCCGCGGCTGCCGCACAGGATGAGGGCGGTCGGCACGGCCACTTGTCCGCGGGTGAGGCCGGGCATGATCACCTCGATCACCTCCTGCAATAGCAGGAAGTCGCGCATGAACCGCTTGGTCTCGCGCTCGGAGATCCGCGACAGCACCTCGAACCCTGGGATCTCGGCGTACTTCCACTGCTCCGGCTGCGGCAGCACGCGGCTGTCCTTCACCTCGAAGACCGGCAGTTCCACCACGCCACCCGGCGCCGGGGGCGTTTCAGCCGCGAATGCGCCGGCCGCGAGGCACCATAGCGGAACGAGGGATCGCAGCGAGCGGCTCATAAAATCCTATTTCTTCTTGGGAGCGGGTCGCGACTCGGCCGCCTCCGGCGGCGCGGGCGGGACCGGCGGCAACGAGGACTTCAGCGCCTCGAAACGCTGCCGCACTCCGGCGTCGGGACCCCACTTGATGCCGTGGTCGGCGAGCGCATGGGCGGAACGAACATCCCCGGTGTCGCGCGCCATGACGCCGGCCTGGAAGATCAGCTTGAGCCGCGTGGGAAAGAGCTGCGCGCCCTCGACCATCATCTTCGCGTCCTCCTTGCCGGGGTTCGCCGCGCTGCGCGCCCACGTGTCGCCGGCGAGGTCGTAGATGCCGGGTAGCAACGGGGTCTTGCCGTGCGCGAAAATGAGGGGGGCGACGATACCGGCGGTCTGCGCCGAGGTGAGACGGCCGTCGGCTCCAGGCGCGGCCAACGCCTCCGCGGAACGCAGGCGGGCGAGCTCGAGGCAGGCGTCGGGGCGCTTCGCCTTCGCGGCGAACGCGGCCTCGAGGAACTTCCGCGCCCGGCCGGCGTCGCCCTGTTCCTTCTCGTAGAGACCGATCGCCGCGAGGAGGTACGGATCGCGCTCACCCCGCGCGTACGGCGCGTAGAGCTGCGGGCGCGCCTCGCGGACGTTGCCGGCGAGCACCATGGCCTCGCCCTTGATGCGGCCCACCTCCGCCTCCGTGGCGTTCCGCAGCGCGAGCGGCGCCGGCGGGATGATCACATCTTCCTTCGAGCGGAACTCGCGGTGCTGGTAGACGGTGAAGTCGATGTAGCCGCGCAGCTCCATGAGCATCTGCTTGTAGGTTTTGTTGAAGACCTGCTTGAAGAGCTCCTCGCTCGGCGGCTCCTTCGCGAGCCGCTGCAGGAACGTCGCGAACGGCTTCTGGTACTTCCCGTTCAGGCCGTAGAGGCACATGTGCACGAAGGCGTACGCCTGCTTCGCCCAGCGGTTGTTGCCAAGGACGTTGGTCGACTCCGATGAGTCGTGTGCCACCGCGAAAAACTTATCGAACGGCACCAGCGCTTTGCGCTGCAGGGCGGCGTTGAAGTCGCGGTCCTCCGCCGGCGCTCCCGGCAGCGCCATCGCGTCCGCGCCGTCCTCGCCGGCGCCCAGCGCGTTGAGTTGCGCCACCATCGCGGCCTGGGCCGACACCGTGTTGGGGTCCTCCAGCTTCGCGAAGACGATCCAGCGCTTGTCGAACTCCATGCGCATGATGATTTGCGAAAGGCCTTCCTCGACCCACGCCGGCAGCCGCGGCTCGCTGCGGCTCAGGAGGTAGCGGACGTATTCGCGGTAGAGCTGCTTGTCGTGGTCGACCGAGATCAGGCCGGAATCGGTGCCGGTCGCGGCGTCGTTCGCGCCATCGACGTTGAGCACGTTCAACGTTGTGGCCTGGAGATCGATGACGATCGCCGTGCCCTGTCCCTTCTTCAGGAACACGCTGGCGAAGCCGGCGTCGGGCACGTACCGGTCCTTCGGGATGAACGCGTCGAACTTGTTGCGCTTGCCGCACAGGATGAGCGACGTCGTCTGGGGGTGGCGCGCGGGCTGGGGCCAGACATGGCCGAGCGCCTGCCGGAACATGTCGAAGTCGCGCAGCAGCCGCTGCGTGGCCTTGTCGGAGGCGTTGCTCAGGATCTCGAAGCCGGGAATCGTCGCGTAACGCCACTGCTCCGGCGGCGGCAACTCGCGGTTGTCGGTGACGACAAACTTGGGGAGCTCGACGACGGGCTCGGACGCCGCGGGCTGCGCCCGAGCGAAGCCGGCGGCGACCAGCAGGAGCGATGCGACCACGAGAAAGGATTTCATGGAGGAAGAGACGAACCCGCGGCGACGAAGTTGCCGAGCGGAAAGCCGGTATCGGACCTCACGGCGCCGCCCAGCGCAGGAGCCCGACGAACAGAAGCACGATCGCGGCGGAAAGCGCGCTGCACACCAGGAAGCCGATGGTGTCCACGCGGTCCCAGCGGCAGAACTCCCAATTGGAGCGCGGCCAGAGCTTGGTGTGGTCGAAGCGCGCCGGATCACTCCGGGTAGCCTCCAACGCCGCGGCCTCCAACTCGGGCGTGGCGCCGACCGGCGTCTTCATTTTGCCGTAGAACTCCGCCACCCGCCGCGGATCCGTCGGCCGCGTCAGCAAGCTCGCCGCGAGCAGCACCACGAACGGAAAGATGCCGTCGAAGAAGAACTGGAGCGTCACGCGCTGCGTGCGGGAGAGGACGTCGACATCCATGCCGACGCGGGAAAGCAGCCAGCACTCGAGGTTGAGGCGGTTGAGCCCCGGCGCGGCGACGAGCGGGCTGCCGGAATCGCCCGGGCGTTCGCGCACGACCCGGTTGTAGTAGACAGGCGCTGGGGCTGCTGCGCCCGCAGCCGAGGTCATCCGCGTGAGCCCGGGATGGTCGCGCAGGCCCGGGACATGGGACGCGGTCCACGGGATCACGAGCACGACAAGCGTCGTGAGGATCACGCACCACCACACCGCGGCGGCGGTGAGCCGGCGCCAGAAGAACGCGAGGAGAACGGCCGCGCCGAAAGGCAGATTCACCGTCAGCACCAAGTTCATGATAGAGAAAAAATCCCGCATGAGCCAGGCGGACGCGGTGCCGAGGATGAGCACCGCGACGATCGTGCACCGCGCGTAGAAGACGCCCCGTTCCGGCCCGAGGCCGGGCCAGATCTGGCGGTAGACGTTGCGCACGAAAAGCGAGGAGATCGCGAGGGCCTTGGCCGCCAGCGTCGACATGGTCCCGGCCAGGACGCCCGCGAGCATGAGGCCGATCAGCCCCGGGCCGAGGAGTCGATTCGACATCGCGCCCCAGGCGGCGTCGGGATCGGAAAGCCCGCCCGGGCCAAAGAGTGCGACGGCGATGAGGCCCGCGAACGCCCAGAGGATGATCATGAGGCGCTTCAGGTAGGTGCCGGAAACGCCGGTGCGCGCCGCGAATTCGTCGCGCGCGGAGCCGCAGATGCCCATGTTGTGACTGAGCCCGGCGTTCTGCACCACACTCACCAGCAGAATTGCGGCGAGGCCGACGACGGAGAACTGCTCAGCCGCACCCGCACCGAAAAGATCGAACATGCGTTCGGGCACCTTGCGCGCGAGCTCCGACCAGCCACCGATCGCGTGCAGTCCGGCCGGAATGAGCAGCACGGAGAAGACGATGATGAGCACGCTCTGAAGACCCTCGTTCACCGCGGCCGCCGCCATGCCCCCCATGACGATGTAGGTGCCGACCACGAGCGTGAACACGGCGTAGAACACGAGATCGTTCAGCACCGTCACATGGCTGCTCAGTTCGCCCCGGGAGTCGCGGTCGCGGAGCGCGTCGAGACGCGGCCTTTCCGCGGGCGCAAGCTCCCCGCGTGCCTGCCGCCGCTCCAGCGCCTTGAGCTCGCGGTGGCCCTCGATCGCGGAACGGTCCGCCGTGCTCCATTCCGCCTCGGGTTTCACCACAAGCGACGAGGCGATCTTGTAGGCGGTGACGTTGCCGAATCCCAGGAAGACGCAGGCGACGAGGATTTGGAAAGCCGCGTAGAAGAAACTCAGCCCACGGCTGGCAAAGCGGTCCTCGAAGAGATCGGAAAGCGTCGTGAGCCGCACCCGGCGGAACCAGACGTTCATGAACCAGAAGTACGGGTTCATGAATACCGTCTGGAACGAGAGCCACGAACCCGGCGCGCCCTGCTGGTAGACGAAACTAGCCGTGCTCACCGCTCCCTGCGGCTCGGTCGCATTGCCGAAATTGAGGAAAAATTGGTACAACTTCCCAAGTTTCCGGCCCGCGAGGAAAAAACCCTCCTCGGTCGACGCACCGTGCGCCGCCCTACGCCCCAGGTAAAGCACCGCGAGCAGGTAGGCCGCGATGATCGCGAGGTCCAGGACGTGAAGGCTGCCGAAGGTCATGGGGTGTAGGGTGGAGCAAACGTGGGGCGCGCACCGGCCGGGCGCGAGCCCGCTTCACGCCGGCGAATGCGCACGGACAAAAACCCTTTGCCAAGATGGCTTCATCCACGTCTATCCTGACAGTCAGAGCCATGTCCGCCCCTACGCTCCGATCCCTCGCCCGCGACCTCGGCCTTTCGCGCACGACGGTTTCGGATGCGCTGCGCGGATCACCTCGCGTGGACCCACGCACCGCCGAACGCGTGCGGAAGGCGGCCGAGGCGGCCGGCTACCGGCGCAATCCACTCGCCGGCGCGCTGATGTCGGAACTGCGGCGCTCGCGCGGCTCCGCCTTCCGGGGCGTTATCGCCGGCGTCGATTTCACGGAGCCGGATCGTCCGCGGGAGGGCGCACCCTACCACCGCGAGCTCATCGCGGGCATTTCCGCGCGAGCCGGCGAGCTAGGTTTCAAACTGGAGCAATTCAATGTCGGCGCCGGCGAGCTCACGGTTTCACGCCTCGACTCGATCCTCCACACTCGAGGCATTACCGGGCTCGTGTTGCTGCCCGCGTGGAGTGAGCCCGACCTGTCAGGCTTGGACTGGTCGCGCCTCGCCGGAGTCTACACCGACTACATCATCGAGCGGCCGCGGCTGCATACGGTGTGCTCCGACCAATACCGCTCGCTGCTCACCGCCCTGCACCGGTTGAGGGAACTGGGGTACCGGCGGCCGGGGCTGCTGCTGCAGCGGCATCAGGACGAGCGCCTGCAGCACCGTTGGAGCGCGGCATTCCGCACTTTCCAGGAAAACTCCCCCGGCGGGGCAAAGGTGCCGCCGCTGATCGTCGATCACTACGATCGCGCGGCATTCGCGCGCTGGTTCCGCGACCAAAAACCCGACGTTGTGCTCGGCCACCACTGCGAGGCGGTCGCCTGGATGGAAGCGTGCGGCGCCAACGTCCCGGCCACCCACGGTTTCGTGTGCCTGAACATTCACATGAAATCCCGTCCCTGCGCCGGCCTCGACCTGCAGCCGCGTGTCCTCGGCATGCGCGCGGTGGAACTGCTCGTCGCGCAGCTGCAACGCAACGAGACGGGCATCCCCGAGTGGCCGTCCACCACCACGATCGCCGCGCGATGGTCCGACGGCCCCACCCTGCGGAACCGCGTGTGATGCCGCGCAAGGAAAAGCCGACTGACGGGCGGCGCCCGGCGCGCATCCTCTCCGGCACTCCCGCCAACCTCCGCGCGCTCGCCGGCGTGCTGAAGCGCGGCGGCCTTGTCGGCGTGCCTACTGAGACCGTGTACGGCCTCGCGGCCGATGCGCTCGACTCCTCCGCCTGCGCGGGGATCTACCGCGCCAAAGGGCGCCCGCCCACCGACCCGCTCATCGTGCACGTTCTTTCGACGCGGGCAGCGGAGGGCATCGCGCATCTGAATCCGGCCGCCCGACGCCTGGCCGCGGCGTTCTGGCCGGGACCCTTGACCCTCGTGGTGAAAAAACGCGGGGAAGTGCCCGATATCGTGACGGCCGGACTCGACAGTGTCGCGATACGCGTTCCCGCGCATCCGCTGTTCCGCCGGCTCCTCCGCGCGACCGGCCGTCCCCTCGCCGCACCAAGCGCTAATCCGTTCGGCTACGTAAGCCCCACCACCGCCGAACACGTCCGCGCCGGCCTCGGGGAGCGGATCGGCCACATTCTCGATGGTGGCCCCTGCTCGGTGGGGCTCGAATCGACGATCGTCGACGTACGCGAACCCGCCCGCCCGCGGCTACTTCGTCCCGGCGCGATCACGCGCGAACACTTGGAAAAAGTGCTGGGCCGGAAGATCGGCACCGGCCGCACTGCCGGCTCGGCACGGAAGGCGCAGTTGGCGCCTGGCATGCTAAAACGTCATTACAGCCCGCGTACCCCGGTCGTGCTGCACGACCGCTTGACCGTGAAACAGGCGTCCGCAGGCGGGAAGCAGGATGCCTGGGTCTTCGCCGCCCGGCCCAAGGGAGAGATCGGCGAAAACTTTTTCTGGCTTGATCCCCGGGGTGACCTTCGCGGCGCGGCCCGCCGGCTCTTCGCGCTCCTGAGACGGCTCGACTCCGCCGGACACACCCGCATCCACCTCGAGAAAATTCCCGGCGACGCCGGGCTAGCCGAGGCCCTGAACGACCGCATGGCACGGGCCGCCGCCCGCGGTTGATCCAGATCCACCGCCCAAGCGGAGATGCCCGGATCCGTAGGGAGTAGACGGGGCGGCTCATGAAAACGGCAAGTCCCTCAGTGATTTCCGCATTACTCCTCCGCACCCACCTCCGGCGGGTAAACAACCTCGTTCACACCCCACGCATTTCGTGTGAAACGTCGATCCGTTATTAAAAACGAAGCCGCGTCCCTCCGCGTCTTCCGGGCGTGACCGCCGAAGCTTGGCGACAGCACGCCTTCCCCACTCGGCTTCGCTCCTTGGGCGTGTTTCTCGGTTCCTTCTCCGTTCCCCGGACCGGCACGGTCACGTTTGCCTTTTCCCGCCCGCCTTGTCTGCTCCCTGCACCCCGATCCACTCCATGAATAAATCCCCTTTGACCATTTCGCTCCTCGGCCTCGCCTTGGCGGCATCCGCGCTCGCCGCCGACTGGCCGCAGTGGCGTGGCCCGAATCGCAACGATCATTCACCCGACAAGTCGATCCTCGCCCCGTGGCCGGCCGGCGGCCCCAAGCAACACTGGGTCTCCAAGGAAGCCGGACTCGGCTACTCCGGCTTCTCGATCGTCGCCGGTCGCCTCTACACCATGGGAGCGATGGACGACGGCGAGCACGTGGTCTGCGTCGATGTCGCGACCGGCAAGAAACTGTGGTCCGCCCGCGTCGACGACCGCGTCTATGAGAACAACTGGGGCAATGGTCCGCGCTGCACGCCGACTGTGGCGGGTGAAAACATTTACGCGGTCTCCGGCAACGGCCGGCTGGTTTGCCTGGAGCTCAACGGCGGCAAGCCCGTCTGGAGCGTCGACTTTGTGAAGGACCTCGGCGGCAAGATCCAGAACTGAGGCTTCACCGAGTCCGTGCTGGTCGATGGAGACCGCGTGGTCTGCACTCCCGGGGGCGCCAACGGCACGCTCGCCGCGCTCGACCGCCGCACCGGAAAGATCCTTTGGCGCTCGAAGGGTGTCGAGGACGTCGCGCAGTACTCGTCCCCCCTCGTGGTCACCCACGACGGCCAGCGCCAGTACGTGCAGCTCGTCACCAAGCGGCTCTTCGGCGTGAAGGCCGAGACGGGGGAGCTGATTTGGCAGACCGACTTTCCCGGCCGCACGGCCGTCATCCCCACGCCGATCCATCAGGACGGACTCGTGTACGTGACGGCCGGATACAACGCCGGCAGCCGCCAGTTCAAACTGGGCGGCGCCGAGCCCGCGATGACCCACGAGAGCAACAAGATGGTGAACCATCACGGCGGCGTGATCCTCGTCGACGGTAAGCTCTACGGGCATTCCGACCGCGGTGGCTGGACCTGCCAGGATTGGAAGACCGGCGAGTCACTCTGGCAGGACCGCTCGCTCGGCAAGGGCGCCTGCACCTACGTCGCCGGCCACCTCGTGTGCATCGAGGAGCAAAAGGGCACCGTCGTCCTCATCGAGGCCTCTCCGGCCGGCTGGAAGGAAAAGGGCCGCTTCACACTGTCTCCGCAGACCGAGAAGCGTAAGCCGCAGGGTAAAGTCTGGGTGCACCCCGTGGTGCTAGATGGCCGCCTCTACCTGCGCGACCAGGAGCTGATCCACTGCTACGACGTCAAGGGCTGATCCCGCCCGCCTCATCCCGCATCCGCGCCCACAGCGCGGCGACCTCGGCGCGGTCCGTGAGGAGGCCGCCGATCGAAATCCGCGCCATCCAGCGACCGTCGAGTTTCGCCGGCGTGAGGTAAGCCGCGCCGGACGCGTTGATTCTCTCCACCCACTCCAGCGTGTGGGCGTCCAGAGCCTCGGCCGACAAACCCGCAGGCTCGTGGCGCACGCACACCGTCTGCAGGGGAACCGGCGCGACGACCCGCCAGCCTTCCGACGTCGCGGCCTTGACCTCCGTCTCAAGCCAGCGGGCGTTCGCCAGATCGCGCCGCAAGCGCGCGGCGAGTCCCGCGACGCCTTGCTCGCGAATGAGGAACCATAGTTTCAGTGCCCGGAAGCGCCGTCCGAGCGGGATACCCCAGTCGCGGTAGTTGCGCACTTCGCCGTCGACGTTGCTCCGCAGGTAGCTGGGGCTCGTGTTCATCACCCGCACGAGGAGTTCCGGATCGCGGACGTAATAGACCGAACAATCGAAGACGACCCCGAGCCACTTGTGCGCGTTCAGAACGACCGAATCGGCGCCCTCGACTCCCTCCCACATCCCGCGGCATTCCGGCAGGATCATCGCCGAACCCGCCATCGCGGCGTCGACATGCAACCACGCGCCCTCGCGCCGCGCGATCGCCGCGATCGCCGCGACCGGGTCCATAGCCGTAGAAGCCGTCGTGCCGGTTGTCGCCACAATCGCCGCCGGCACCACCCCGCGCGCGCGATCCTCCGAGATCGCCGCCGCGAGCGCGGCCGGATCCAGCGCGTGAGACGCATCGGTCGCCACCGCCCGCAGGTTGGCGCGCCCAAAGCCGGCCAGAAGCGCCGCCTTTTCGACGGAACTGTGGGCCTGCGCCGAATAATAGACCGCCAGCGGCGCCGGCATCCCCTGCAGGCCGCCGCCCGTCGACGCGAACCCGCTCGCCCTCTCCCGGGCGCACAACAGCGCGACCAGCGAGGACGTCGACGCCGTGTCCTGAATCACACCGCTCCAGCCGTTGGAGAGACCTATCATCCGGCGCAACCAACCGGTCACCACCTCCTCGAGCTCGGTGAGCGCCGGACCTGATTGCCACGCGAGGCCGATCACGCCGAGACCCGAGCTCAGCTGGTCGCCCAAGACCGACGACAGTTCCGCATTGGCCGGAAAGTAGCCGAAAAACGACGGATGCTGCCAATGCGTGAGGCCGGGCAGGATAACGTCGCGCACATCGCGCAGCACATCGTCGAACGACTCCGGCTGCTCCGGCGGCATGGACGGCAGGCGTTGCCTGATCTCGCCGGGACGGGTGGGCGGACGAACCGGACGCGACGCGATACCCGCGCGGTAATCAGCGATCAGATCGACCAGTTCATGCCCGCGCCGGCGAAATTCCTCGGGGGTCATGGCCGCGCGGAAAAGGGGAACGCTAACGGAGCCCGCTGGCGCGGCGCACCCGGGCGAGCACGCCGTCGGCGACCGCCCGCGCGCGCTCGGCGCCGTCGCGCAGCACCGCGTTGACGTGGTCGAGATTGGCCGCGAGCTCCGCCCGCCGCGCACGTGCCGCGCTGAAGGTGTTCCAGTAATGCTCGAAAAGCGCCTTCTTCAGATCGCCGTAACCGAGCCCGCCCGCGCGCAGACGGTCCTCAAAGTCCTTCGACACGTCGGCCGGCGCGAAGAGGCGCAGCAACTGGATGGCGAGGTTGCGGTCGGCGTCGGGCTTGGGCTCCGCCGGCGGACGCGAATCCATGACGATGCCCATGATCCGCTTCCGGAGGACCTTCTCGTCACCGAAGATATCGATCGTGTTGCCGTAGCTCTTGCTCATCTTCTGTCCGTCGAGTCCCGGCACCACCGCGAGATCGTCGCGGATCTCGGCCTCGGGCACGACGAGCGTCTCGCCGTAGGTGAGGTTGAATTTGATCGCGATGTCGCGGGTCATCTCCAGGTGCTGCTTCTGGTCGCGTCCCACCGGCACGCGGTTGGTGTCGTAGAGCAGAATGTCGGCCGCCATCAGCACCGGGTAGGCGAACAACCCGAAATTGGGCGAAATGCCCTTGGCGGTCTTGTCCTTGTAACTGTGTGCGCGCTCCAACAGCCCCATGGGCGTGAGCGTGCCGAGGATCCAAGCGAGTTCCGCGACCTCGGGCACGTCACTCTGGCGCCAGAGTACGCTGCGGGCCGGGTCGAGTCCGCACGCCAGCCAGTCCAGCGCCACTCCGAGGGTATTGCGCCGGCGCTCCTCGGGGTCGAGGAGCGACGTCATCGAGTGGTAGTCCGCGATAAAGTAAAAGCACTCGCCGCGGGTCTGCGCCTCGATCGCCGGGCGCATCGCGCCGAAGTAATTGCCGATGTGGAGCGTGCCCGAGGGTTGGATGCCGGTGAGGGTGCGCATGCGTTGGTGGGCCAAAAGAACCTCTCGGGCGCCGGAGAACCAGCCCGTTTTCAGTCCCGCCGCGGGATCAGACGGATGTCCGCGCGCGCGTGCGCGATCGTCGCCGACGGCAAAACCCCCGCGAAAGCCATCGCGGGCATGACCAGCGCGCGCTTGCCGAGCACCGCGCCGGGGTTGAGCACGGCGTTGCACCCCACCTCCGCGCCGTCGCCGAGGATCGCGCCGAGCTTCTGGATCCCCGTGTCGTACGAGCCCTCTGGCGCTCGGATGACCACGTTGCGCTGGTCGAGCCGGAGGTTGGAACACACGGCCCCGGCCCCGAGGTGGGCGCGGTTGCCCAGGACCGAATCACCCACGTAGCTGAGGTGCGGCACCTGCACGGCGTCGAGGAACAGGCAGTGCTTGAACTCGCTTGCGTGCCCGAACACGCAGCCCTCGCCGGCGATCACCCCGCCGCGCAGGAACGCGCCAGGGCGAATGTCGCAGCCCGCGCCCAGCCAAATCGGACCGATCAACGTCGCGTAAGGCGGCAATCGCACACCCTCCCCCAGCCGCACGCGGCCTTCCACGTGAACACCAGGAGGCAGCTCGCGTCGCGGAGGCTCCGGCAACTCCGCGAGCGCGATGTCGATTTGCGCCACCCACTCCCAAGGCGGCGCCTCGGGACGGAAAAACCCCGCGAACCGCGCCAACGACGGCGGCAGCGAGAAATAATCGGACGCCTTCATGCTGCCGAAACGGATGCCCCCACCGCTCCGCCTAGGCAAACGAAAGCTCATGCACCGCCCGTTCCACCGTGCCTCTCGACCCATCCGCGTCTTACGCGCATGTTTCACGACCGACTACCGGGATGGCCGCAAGAAGGCGCACAAGGCGCAAGGGGTCCGCTCCGATTCAACAAGCGCCAGCTTCCGACGCACGCATCGGATGCGACCTCGGTTCCCGACGTTCGGAACTTCCGCGGTGTTTCCCGAGATAATCCGCGGCTACATCGGACTCGGTTCGGAAGCCTTCGTGTCCATTCGTGTCCCTTGGTGGTTGCTCACCGGAGCCTTCGAAACTGGATAACGCAGTACCCACACCGTATTCGACCGGTTTTCGCGTTTTCCGGGTCTGCCCGCCGTAGGCTCGGTGAAGGCGGGCGTTCCGTGGGCAAAGTCCGGCCTTCTTCCCTACGGATCACTTTGGGCGCCGTTCAGCCGGGCGTGAGAATCACCTTCATATAGCGCCCGCCATCCTTCGCGCTGAGGCGCTCGAACCACGTCGCGCCGTCCGCGAGCGGCGCCACGGTCTCGATCATCGGCCGCACGTCGATCACGCGGCGCGAAATGAGATCGAGGCAAAGGGGATACTCGCCCGCGCTGGCGCAGGACCCGAGGAGCGTGAGTTCTTTCGTCACCACCGCCTGCAGGGGGAAGTCCTGCGTGCGCGGGGCCAGGTTTCCCACCAGCACGCACGATCCGCCGCGCTTCAAAACGCCGAGCGCAAGATTGAGGGTCGGACCAAACCCGACCACCTCGAACGCGAGATCGGCACCGAGGCCGTCTGTGAGCCGCGCGACCTCGGCGGCCGCGTCAGCGGAACCGGAGTTGATGGTGTGCGTGGCGCCGAGCCGACGCGCCAGCTCCAGCCGCGAATCCGCGAGGTCCACGGCGATCACACGCGTGGCGCCCGCCCAGCGCAGGGCCTGGATCACAAGCAGCCCGATCATGCCGCTACCGATGACGACCGCGGTCGCACCGGGCGCGATCGGCGTACGCTTCACCGCGTGCACGGCGATCGAGACCGGCTCCACCATCGCCGCCTCGTCGTAAGGCAGGGAGTCCGGCAACCGGTAGAGGATGCGCGCGGGAATCGCCAGGTACTCGGCGAACGCGCCGTGCTGACGGAACTCCTTCGGCGCCACTCCCACGACGCGACGGTTTTCACAAAGGTTCACCGCACCCGTCGCGCAGAAGCGGCACGCGCCGCAGGAGATCGTGGAATCGAACGTCACGCGGTCGCCCTTCCGCCAGCCGGTCACGCGCGGCCCCGCCGCGGCGACTTCGCCGGACGCCTCGTGCCCCATGATCAGCGGCGGATGGCGCCGACCGGTCGATCCGTCCCAACCGTGGATGTCGCTTCCGCAGATGCCGCAGGCGTGGATGCGCACGAGCACCTCGTCATCCGCCGGACGAGGCTCCGGGAAATCAACATATTCGAGACGCGAAGACGCGGTGAGGAGGAGAGCTTTCATGAAAGGGGACGAGGAAATGGGACGGAACCGAAGTCCTCGGTTTAACCACGGATGGACACGGATGAACACGGAATTTCGCCAAACGCGCCAAATATTTCCCGCACTCGAATCGCGCAGAACCGCCGCCGGCCGTGCAGCTCGGTTTCGGGCAATTGATTTGTTTCACGGCTTCCCCTCCCGATCCCCGGGATTTCGTGGTGACAGACCCGCTGAATTAATCCGCGAACTCCAACTGGCTCCGAACCGCCTTCGGCCGCCGCGGTTACCGCCTACGCTGGGTCAGCGATTCCAGCTACACCAAGCCACGTGGCCATCTTGCGCGAAGGGCCTCCTGTGTCGCGCCTTGGGACCATTACCCGTTTGGAACGAAACGCTGCTACATTGGCAAATCACGACGACCGAGGCTTGGCGTCGGCATTTGCCCCTCCCACGATGCGCGCCATGGAGATCGCGATCCTCTTGCTGGCAACGTTGGCGGTGGGGTTGCTCGTCGTGCTGGTGCGGCGCGGCGCCGGCGACGCGGCGGGCGCCGCCCTCGCGCCCAAGCTGGAACTGATCGAGCGCCTGCAGGAACGCGGGGAGCGCACGCTCAAGGACGAATTCGGGCTCAGCCGCCAGGCGGCGGAGGAACAATCGCGCGGGCTCCGCGCCGAACTCGGGGCCACCCTCGCCCAATCCCGTGAAGCGGTGGAGCGCCGGCTGGCCGACAACGCGACGCAGCTGCAGACACAACTGGAGGCGTTCAGCCGGAGCCTGGCGGAATTCGGCGCCACCCAGGCGGACTCCGCGCAGAAGACGCGCACGGAGCTTTCCCAGGCATTCCGCGATCTCCGCGATTCGCTGCAGAAGCAAGCGGCCGAATCGGCCGAGGCGCAGCGCCGCCACCAGGAGACGGCCGCCACCCAGGCAGGCGCCCTGTCGGACCGGCTCGACCGCAAGTTCGAGGAGCTGCGTCAGGCAGTGGAGGCCAAGCTCGGTCAGCTGCAGGCCGACAACACCGCGAAGCTCGAGGAGATGCGCCGCACCGTCGACGAGAAGCTGCAGGGCACG
>JAURJO010000136.1 GCA_030832235.1 Verrucomicrobiota bacterium | reverse complement strand
GGAGCGGAAATTCGGCGCCAAACTCGAGGTGGTGCGGTGCGAGAACTGGCGGCGCGACCAGTGGCTCGACGACGCCGGCCTCGGTTGGGTGAACCCCTCTCCCTCCATGCGCAGCCTCACCGCCGCGACGCTTTATCCGGGCCTGTGCCTGCTCGAGAGCACCTCGGTCTCGATGGGTCGCGGCACCGCGAAACCTTTCGAGCAAGTCGGCGCGCCCTACATCGACGGCACCCAGCTTGCCGCCGAGCTCAACGCCCGCCGCCTGCCCGGCGTGCGCTTCGAGGCGGTGAAGTTTACGCCGACCATGCCGTTCTACCCCGGTCCGGCGTCCTCGCTGAAATACAAGGACCGCGAATGCGGTGGCGTGCGCGCGATCCTCACCGACCGCGAGACCTGCCAGGTCGTCGACATCGGCATCGAACTGGCGCTCGCGGTGCATCGCCTTTACCCGGACAAGTTCCGCGTCGAGGACATGGGCCGTCTGCTCGGCGACGACACCACTCTCGCCACCATCAAGGCCGGCGAGCCATTGGAAAAAATCAAAACCCGCTGGACCGCCGGCCTAGCCGACTACGAGCGGCGGAGAAAAACCGCGCTGCTATACCCGTGATTCCACCGGTGGCATGATCCAGCCGCCGCAGGCGAAAGCGGTTTCAGCATGGTCCGCGGCGAACGGCCGCGGCTACACGGAATGCTTTTCGTCAGGGAATACCCGACCGGGTTGCTTCACGAAATGCGTGCGAAATAGCCGAGGGCGCTCCCCTCGATTCCGCGTTTCGGTCGTTCCGGCTTTCCCCATTCGCCCTGGTCCGGCACCGCACATGAACCTGCAGTCGCCGAAATCTTCCGGGTTTTCCGTGCCTTCCGTGGGCTACAACTCCGCGAAGTAAGTCCTGATCAGGAACCGCCGAGCCAAGCCAGGTCGACTTCGGCGCGGGCGCGTTTGCCATTGGCGGCGACCAGCTCGATGCCGTCCTTCACCGCCCGGATGTCAGATACGCGGTCGAAACCGGCCGGCACCGCGACCGCGCCCATGATGTAGTTCACGACCGACGGCTGGCGGGGGCTCAGCTTCACGGTGGTCGGAATACCCCTCCGGCTGAGCGGATTGGCTCGTACCGACTCCGCCAGACCGTGGTGGAAATACCCGGTGATATCCTCGATTCCCATCACGCCGGTATGCCGACCGTTCCATGGCGCATAATGCCTGCCGCCGTTGGAGATCCATAGCACCGTGTGCCGCAGAACGCGCGGGTCGCGAAGCGCGAACCACGCGTAGCGCTGCACCGGGAACGTGACGGCGTTCCACGCAAATGGCAGCGCGGCGTCGCCCGTGAGCATGACGAGGTCCTCGAAGCCGCGCCGCGCCGGATACACCGAAAGGTCGGTCGTACCCCCGGTCGCCAGCGGCACCTTGGCGAGCGAACGGAAGGTGGCGCCGCGTTTGAGCGCGTTGTACCCGCGGTTTTCGGGCGATTCGAACTCACCGGGGAAAACCTGCGCCCGGGTGAAGCGGCTCGTGCTGACCACGCCCGATCCGGGCTGGTCGGGAAACTTGATCATCGCGTGATGACCGAGCGTCATCGGCCCGCGTGCGCCGGAAATGACATGGCGCTGGTAGACCACGGACTCGCCCTCGGGCAGGCGGACGATCTTCTCGACGCGTCCGCGGCGGATCCGCAGGTCCATCCGCGCGCGCAGGGTCACGGCGTCATCGGCATGCTCGATTCCCGCCAGCCGCCAGTTCGCCCCGGCCGGCTCGCCGTGAGGCGGATGCCGTTCGCCGCGCCACGGCGTGCCGTTGCCGCCGAACGGCGCGCAGAAAAAATCGCCGCGCAACGCCCGCAGCAGCGGGATCGTCTCCCGCGCCTCCGGCTCCTCCGCCCACGGCGCGACGGAAAAAGGGCTGACCGTACGGCCGCGGAGCCGGAACGAAACCGGCCCGAGGTGCCCCCCAAGACGCGTGAGGCAGGCGTGGACATGACTTGAACGCACGACCCACGAGGGCTGGCCGTGCACCATCTGTAGCGAGGGCTTGGTCATGGGAAAACCATCGGCCTGCCCGCGGAACGAGGCAAGTGCGTCGGGTGGCGGGGCTACTTCACCGCCTCGAGGTAGTCGCAAAGCACACCAAGGTTGGTGATGAACGCGCTCGTGGTGATCTGCGGTTCTGGATTGCGGCGTCCGGCCGGGGCCAGCCAGCGCCCCTGGGCGTCGAGGGCGGCGACGATCTCCCGGACCCTCGGCTCCAGCGCCTTGGCGCGTGCGGCCCGCGCCGCCGGGGTACGGGCCTTGGTCGCCGCGGCCGCTCGTCCGGCGAGCACCTTCTCCCGACCTTCGGAAACAACCTCGGCGTGGTACTTCTCCACCGCGGGAAAGCCATACGGCCCCTTCCACGAGTATCCCGTTTGTCGTTCGGGGCTGAGATCCTCGATGCGATACTTAATCCTCCCGTCGCGATCACCGTAGATCGGAATGTTGGTCTGCAGCTCGTACATCCGCGCCCAGGTTCCCGGGGCGATCTCCGAGCGACGGAACCACGCGATCGCCCGCGGAATCGGCTCAAGGTAACGCGCCTCGCCCGTCTCCAGGTGCAGGTCGATCAGCAGCCGGATCGCGCCCACACTTTCACCGGAAACCGCGCTGGGAGGCTCGAACGCGCGCGCCCAAGCGGGTTCCAGACGCCCGTTGTACTGCTGGGCCCACACCGGCTGCGGTTCGGGCAGCTGCGCAAGGAGCAGAAAGTCGCCCCCCTTCAGCGCCGCCGCCCGGTACTCGGATCGCCCGGTACGACGCGCGGCCTCCAGCAAGGTCATCACGCAATCCCGCTGCGTGTTGTCGTTGAGCGTGTAGTGTCCCATGTAATTTTCCTTCGGATACTCGCGCGGGTAATCCGCCGGGAATCGGGCGCGCTGCACGGGATACTCGGCCGGCTTCACCGGGATTCCGCTCCAACGCTGCGGCCAGCCGCCGTTGGGGCGCTGCGCCTCCAGCAGGCGGCGCAGGCCGTAGTCGCGCGCCTCAAGGATACGGGCCTCGCGCGCATCGCCCGGCGCCCCTCGGGGGGCGTCGGCCACCGCCAGCAGCAGGCGCAATGCGCTCTGGGTGTTGTCGTCGTCAAAGGTCGTGACGTTACGCCGCTTCGCCGCCTCGGCCGCCGGCACCCGGCCGACGTCGCTACGCCGATACCAGCGCGCCGCCTGCACAGGATCGAAATCGATCAGGTAATCCCAGCCGCCCGACTCCAGCTGGCCGGCCGCGAGCGCGTCAGCCGCCGCCTTGGCGGCATCCAGGTAGGCCGGCTCACCGGTTACCTCCCACGCACGAAGAAACGCCTGTCCCATCGACGGCGTGCCGGGCGGCTGCACCCAGATCTGCGAGGGTGTGGCTTCGTTTTCCCCGGCGCGTACCCGCAGATCAGGCGAGTACCGCCAGAGATAACCGCCCTCCGTCGCGATCGAACGCATGAAAGCGGTCGCCTTTTTCATCGTGGCCCGCGCGCGCTCCGGCAGGGATTCGTCCGCGGCACTCAGGACCGGGACGAATAGCAGCGTGAGCAGGAGGATGGGGGTGAGTTGGGTTGGCAGTGCGTGGGGTTTCACGGCGAAAACTTGCCTCGTTCCTGCCGCCGAGGCGAGCCGGAGCACCACGCCCGCTCTTGCCTCCGGCCGGCGCACGAAGTTCGCTCCGCCCACCCCATCCGCCACCCACCGCCATGAAGAAACTCCTCGCCCTCGCCGTCGCCGCGCCGTTGTCCGCCCAGGACTGGGCCAAGCCGCGTCTCGAAAAATCCCCGCGCCACCTCGAGTGGGTCACCGTGAAGCACGGTAACCGCGAGGTGAAGTGCTTCCTCGGTTTCCCCGAGGTGAAGGGCAAGGCCACCGCCGTCGTGCTGATCCACGAGATTTTCGGGCTCTCCGACTGGATGCGCGGCATGGTCGATCAATTCGCCGAGGCCGGCTACATCGCGATCGCGCCAGACTTTCTTTCGGGCACCGGACCCAACGGCGGCGGCACCGAGTCACTCGGCGGTCCCGACGGAGCGCGCGCCAAGATCCAGGGTCTCGCGCAGACCCAGATCGACGCCGACCTCGACGCCGCCATCGCGCACGTGCGGAAGCTCGACGCGTGCAACGGCAAGGTCGTCGTGGGCGGATTCTGCTGGGGTGGCGCCAAGACCTTCCTCCACGCCGTGCACAACCCCAACATCAAGGCGGGGCTCGTCTTCTACGGGACCTCGGCCGACGTGAAGGATATGCCGCGCATCCAGGCCCCGATCCGCGGCTTCTATGCGAGCAACGACGCCCGCATCAACGCCGGCCTCCCCGCGGCGATCGAAGGCATGAAGGCAGCCGGAAAATTCTTCGAGCCCGTTACCTACGAGGGTGCCGGTCACGGCTTTATGCGCGCGGGCGAGGATCCCGCCGGCAGCGCGGAGAACAAGAAGGCCCGTGCCGACGCCTGGGTGCGCATTCGGAAGATCCTCGCCGGCATCTGAGCCGAGCTCCCCAGGCGCCCTACGGCGCGACATCCCCCTTTACTCCATGCGACTCGTCCCCGCGGCGCTCGCCGCCCTGTTCTGCGCGTTCACCGCGGCCGCCCAAGCGCCTCTGCCGCCAAAACGGATTCCGCCGCCCGGTTACACGCTCACCGAAGCGGAGAGCACCGCGCTAACCGCGGGTGCCGCCGCGCTTCGCGACGAGATCAACGCCCTCGCCCGGGACTTTTCCGGCGACGCGCGGCGGACCGGTCTGCTTCCCGACGTCGAAATCTTCCACAAGGCCGTCGACTGGGCCCTGCGGTACGATGAGTTCATGGCGCCCAAGGAAGTCGCCTACGCCCGCATGCTGCTGGAACAGGGACGCCGCCGCGTGGCCGATCTCCGCGCCGGCCGCGCGCCGTGGCTTGAGCAAAAGGGACTCGTCCTGCGCGGTCACCGTTCGCGGCTCGACGGTTCGGTCCAGCCCTACGGCCTCGTGGTTCCGGAGGATCTTGCGCCGCCGTCCGCCCAGCCGCCGTTGCTCGTCTGGCTGCTCGGCCGCGGTGAAAAACGTACCGAGCTCGCCTTTCTCTCCGAGCGCGAGGCCGGGCCGCCCCCGTTGGTGCCCAAGGGCACGCTGGTGCTCGTGCCGTACGGGCGCTTCTGCAACGCGACCAAATTCGCCGGCGAGGTCGATGTCTTCGAGGCGCTCGCCGCGGTGCGCACCCAGTACGCCGTCGATCCGCGCCGCATCGCGGTCGCCGGTTTCTCCATGGGCGGC
>JAURJO010000017.1 GCA_030832235.1 Verrucomicrobiota bacterium | reverse complement strand
TGACCGCGCTCGAATACCCGGTCGACGCCAACGAGAACAAGGCGGAGTCCGACGCCCTCTTCGCCCGCGGCGGCCGCGATCGCGTGGTGGTTTTCGACGAACCGCACGCGGCGTCGCCGGGCCCGCCGCGCGTGTTCGCCGACGGGCTGGTAATGCCCCTCGGGGTGCAGCCGTGGCGCGACGGCGCGCTGGTGCAGTACGGACCCGACATCCGCTTCTATCGCGACACCGACGGCGACGGCCGCGCTGACCGCCACGAGGTGGTGCTCACCGGTTTCGGCACGCAGGATTCGCACCTTTTTCCGCACCAGTTTCTCCGGCAGCCGGGCGGCTGGGTCTTTGTGGCCCAGGGTCTCTTCAATAATTCCAAGGTGCGGCGTCCCGACGGGGGGCCGTTCGCGGACGGTGCCACCGAGGTCCCGTTCCTCCAATGCAAGCTCGCCCGATTCCAGCCTGACGGCTCGGCCTTCGAGAACCTCACCGCCGGGCCCAACAACATCTGGGGCCTCGTCACGAGCCGTGAGGGCGAGACCTTCCTGCAGGAAGCCAACGACCAGGGGTATCCGGTGATTCCTTACGCGCCCGGCATCTGGGTGCGCACCGGTTCCCGGGATCTTCTCCGCCCGTACCAGCCGCTCATGCCAGCGCCGCTCGCGCCCGCCCAGATGGGCGGCACCGGCCTGAGCGGCCTCGCATTGGCGGAGGATCGCGACGGGCTTTTCCGCGGGCCCGCGGGAACCACCGCGCCCGGCACGAAGGTGTTCTTCCTCGCCAACCCGATCACGGGCGCCATCCAGATCGTCACCGCGACGCCCGACGGCCCGCGCTTCCGCTACGCGAAGCAGGCGGACTTCCTTACGACCGACGACCGCTGGTTCCGCCCCATCGCGATCGCCTTCGGGCCCGACGGCGCCCTCTACATCGTCGATTGGTACAACCGGATCATCTCCCACAACGAGGTCCCCCGCACGCACCCCGATCGCGACAAGTCCCGCGGCCGCATCTGGCGGGTGCGCCACCGCGACCAACCGAGGATCGCGCCGCCCGACCTTACGAAGCTGGGCGACAACGAACTTCTCACGCAACTCGGCCACCCCAACGCGCTCGTCTCCCGCCTCGCCTGGCTGGAGATCACGGACCGCCGCGCCACCGGGCTCGGCCCGCAACTCACGCGCCTCGCCATGGACCGCGCGGCGCCAATGGACCGCCGCCTCGCCGCGCTGTGGGCGCTCGAGGGTCTGCGTGATCCCGATCCCGCGCTGCTCGCGGCGCTCGCCGCGGATCCCGATCCCGCGCCGCGTCGCGAGGCCGCCCGGCTGGCGGCGATGGGCGGTGAGGATGTTTTTCTCCGAGTCGCAGCGCCCCTGGCGGGCGATCCGCATCCCGCGGTGCGGGCGGCTGTGGGCGACGCCCTGCGGCGGGTCGCGGGCGCGGGGCCGCGCGCGATGGAAATCGCCGCGCGGCTCGGCGGTGCGCGGCTTGGCGCCGACGCCGGCGAGTGGGAACGCTACGAACGCGACTTCGAGCGCTACCTTGCTCGCTGGGCGATGGAGAGGAATCCCGCCGCCGTCCGTGATTTTCTGGAATCCCCCGCCGGCCGTGCACTGCCCGTCGAAAACCGCGTCCTCGCGACTCTCGCGTTGGGTGGAAGCGACGCCGCCGCGGGGCTCGCGCGCCTTTCCGGCGCGCTGGGCCGCACGCTGAACGAAGAGGAGATCCGCGTGCTCGCCGCTCACTTCGGCGATCCTTCCGTGCGCACCGTGCTCGCCGCCGCCCTGGCCGGCGAAACCACGCGGACACCCGTCCTCCGCGCGCTCCTCGCGATCCGCACCGGCATCGACGCCACCCCGTTGGCCGCCGACCTCGCCGTCGCGGCGGGCAAGCTGCTGTCCTCAGCTGAATCTTCCGACGCGACCCTCGGCGCCGAGGTGGCGGGCGCCTTCCGGTTGAAACAACTCGCGGATCCGCTCGACCGGCTGGTGCAGAAGGAGGCCGGAAAATCGCCCGCGTCGCTCGCCGCGCTGCGCGCCCTGCGTGAGATGGGCGAGGGCCTCGCCGGAACGCTCGCGAAGATTCTCCAACAGGGACCGACTGCGCCGATCGCCGACGAGATCATCGCCACGCTCGCCGGGACCCGCGATCCCACCGGTCCTGTCACGCTGATGCGGCTCCTGCCGACACTCAGCGTCGGGGCGCGCGGCCGGGCGCTCGACCAACTCTCGCGCACGCCCGCCGGCGCGGCCGCCGTAGCGGCACAGCTTAAGGCGGGACAAATCCCCGCGGGAGATATCGGTCCCGTGACGCTGGAGCGTCTGCGGCTCCTGCGTCCCGACGACGGCGACCTCGCCGCGCTCGCCGCCAAGCTCGGCGCGGAGGGGCTCAATGTCCTGCGTCTCGGCGGAGCCGACGCCGACTACGCCGCGACCCAACTCACGCTGAAGGGTGCTTTCACGGTGGAGGCTTGGGTGAAGCTAGAGGCTCCGATCTCGAATCACGACGGCCTGCTCGCGGCGCCCGGACGCTTTGACCTGAATTTCTCCGGCAGCCAGCTGCGCTTGTGGTTGGGTGGCGAACTGCGGGACGTGGTGGTCGCCCGACGCAAGATCACCCCGGGCGTCTGGACGCATTGCGCGCTCACGCGGGACGCCACCGGCGTTTTCCGCGTTTATCTCAACGGCGAGCTGGATGCGACCGGGACCAAGACCGACACCCGCGACTACAACGGGCTCGACCTTGGTCGCACATCCCCCAGCGCCGGCGGCACCGCGGGCTGGATCGCGGAGTTCCGCGTCTGGAACGAGGCGCGCTCGGCGTCCGAAATCCGCGCCTCATTTGACCGGACCCATGCGACCGACCCGGCGCGGCCCGCGGGGCTAGCCCGTGTTTTCGCGGGCGTGGAGTGGGGCGTCCTGCACGGCACGGCCCGGATTGAACACGTCACGGATGCTCCCGTGCTCCTCACGCCGGCGGAGGCCGCCGCCCAGGAGGAGAAATTC
>JAURJO010000135.1 GCA_030832235.1 Verrucomicrobiota bacterium | reverse complement strand
TGGTCGCGACCACCAAAGGCGTCGCCGATTTCCTGGAGGGAGTGCTTGGTAAGCGTGCGGGCGAGGTACATCGCGATCTGGCGGGGAATCGCGATGTTGTTCGGCCGGCGCTTGCTCGTCATGTCGCTGTGGCGGATCTGGAAGTGGTCGGCCACCCGCTTCTGGATGGTCTCCATCGTGAGGACGTTCTGCGCCTGCTCCATGAGCACGTCGTGCAGGAGACGCTCGGCGGTGGGTAGGTCGATCGGCTTGCTGGTGAGGGCGGAGTAGCTGGAGACCTTGAGGAGCGCGCCCTCGAGCCGGCGGATGTTGCGCGTGATGTGCTGGGCGATGAACCCGAGGATGGGTTCGGGCAGCGTGCAGTTGAGCTGCTGGGCCTTGGCGCGGAGGATGGCGAAGCGGGTCTCGAGGTCGGGCGCCTGAATGTCGGCGGGCAGGCCCCACTCGAAGCGAGACACGAGGCGCGACTCGAGCTTCTGGATCTCGCTGGCTCGACGGTCGCTGGTGAGGACGATCTGCTTGCCCGACTCAAACAGGTCGTTGAAGGTGTGGAAGAACTCCTCCTGGATGCGCTCCTTGCCGGTGAGGAACTGCACGTCGTCGATGAGAAGGATGTCGACGCTTCGGTAACGCTGGCGGAAGCGCGTGAGGGCGTTCTCCTGCAGAGCCTGGATGAACTCGTTGGTGAACTTCTCGGTCGAGAGGTACGCCACGCGGGCGTCGGGGTTGACGCGCAGCACGGCGTGGCCGATCGCGTGCATGAGGTGCGTCTTGCCCAGACCGGTGTCGCCGTAAAGGAAGAGCGGGTTGTACGCCTGGCCCGGGGCCTGCGCGACGGCGAGAGCCGCGGCATGCGCCATCTGGTTGTTGGAGCCGACCACGAACGTCTCGAAAGTATTGCGCGGATTGAGCGATCCGGTCGGCGCCCCGCGGTCATCGAAACGGGCGGTGCGCTTGGCCGCGGCGGCTCGCGGCTTGGCGGCCGGCGGCTCGGAGCGCGAGTGGTTGCGGTTCACCGCTGATTCGGCCGACGGGGCGCCGGCGGCGTCCGTCTTGCGCAGGCGGACGTTCACCATGCGGCCGGCGGTGAGGCGCAGGCGCTGCGAGATCAGATCGAGGTAATTGTCGTGGATCCAGATCGCCGCGAAATCGTTCTGGACGCCGAGGGTGATCGTGTCGGCCGTCGATTCCAGGCACACGACGGGCTCAAACCACATTTGGAAAACGTCCTCCGGGAAGAGCGACTTGAAGTCGCACTTCACGGTCTCCCATAGGCTGGAGGGTAGGACGGCGGAAGGCATGGAGGGTCGGTTGGGCGCGGATTTATTCACACGACGCCGTCGAGACGCTCCCAGCATGCCGCCCGGGGCCAACCTTTACCTGACTGCCGTGATAAAATTCGGGGGAAGCCACCAACCGCGGACCAAGGGCCGACGGAAAAACCATAAGATGTTGATGGCTAATTGCTAACCGGGGAATCACCGCAGCTATCGCAAAAGCTGAACTCGAGGACATGGGAAGGAACGAACGGACGGGCCGGAAGGAGTGGCGAAGGTCGGAATAACTGTGAACCAAAAAATCGTTTCAAGGTGAACTTCCCGACAACTTGTTCACACCGCTCTGCGGATAAGTTTCGCGGGTTTTTTGTTGCCTCGCGCGGTGCCTTTCAGGCGCCGACGAACGCGCGTCCCCGGGGTCACCTGTTCTTTATGGGTTTCCTTTTAATGGCTTGGGAAGCCTGATTCCGGTGTAATATATCCCCCGATACGCATTCGAATCGCGTCGCCGGATACGAGCGGAACGCTCAGGTCGCGGCGGCCGCCGCGTCGGCCCACTTGCCGTGCTCGCGGATGAGCGCGATCAGCCGGGCGTCGGCCTCGGCCTGCGGGATGTTGTACTGCACGCACTCCTTGCCGACGTAGAGGTTGATCTTCCCTGGCGCGCCGCCGACGTAGCCGAAATCGGCGTCGGCCATTTCGCCCGGGCCGTTCACGATGCAGCCCATGATCGCGATCTTCACGCCCTTGAGGTGGCCGGTCTGGGCGCGGATGCGCTGCGTGGTGGTCTGCAGGTCGAAGAGCGTGCGGCCGCAGCTCGGGCACGCCACAAACTCGGTCTTCGAGATGCGAGCGCCCGCGCCCTGCAGGACGTTGTAGGCGAGCCGCGTCGCCCGCACGGGATCCGCGTCGGTCTCGATGCTCACGAGGTCGCCCACTCCGTCGCACAGCAATCCCCCGGTGAGGAACGACGCCTCAAGGAGGCGGGAGAGGAACGACGAGTCGTGCCGAACCGCCGTGCCCGCGGTGTTGCGGATCCAGACCGGCGCACGGGAGCCCGTGAAGCGCAGCGACTCGACGAGCCGGCGGTAGCGCCCGGCCGGATGGGCGGTGTCGCCAGCGGCCGGCGGGGCGCCGAGGGTGAACCAAAGGCGTTCGCCGTCGGCGCCCGTGATGACCGGGGAAAGGCATGGAATATCGTCCGCCTCCGCCTCGCAGGCGACAAAGTGGCCGTGGCGCGCCGCCAGCGCGGCGAAATCCGCGAGGGTGCCGGCCTCCGCGCCGGTGAACCGTCGCAGGACGACGATCTTGCCCCGCGTGAGCGCGAGCAGGGGTTGCAGGATGTCCGGCGTGAGGGCCGGCGCTGTCTCCAGCACGAGGAAATCGACCGGCAGGTCGGTGCGCGCCGCGGTCGCGCAGAGTTCCGCCAGGTCACCGGGCGTGGCGACGGGCACGAGCAGGCCCTCGGCCGGGGTGTCGATGAGCTTCGCGGAGGCGAGAACGGCGGCGGCGGCGGGAAGTTCGGCGGCCGAAGCCACGCGAACGATCACGCGGGGTGGTTGGTCCGCTCCCGCCCGGCAGCGGGCGCTCAATTCGACCGGAGTCGAGACGCGGCGCGTGAAACTGAACGGATCGATCGCGTCGGGTGGCGTCGTGGCACCGCCCTGATCGCGCCAGCGGCTCATCGCCTTTTCGGCGATCGCGCGCGCCACCGGGATCTCGTACACGCTGTCCTCCGTGAGCGACACGCGGATGGTGTCGCCGAGACCGTCCAGGAGAAGCGAGCCGATGCCGATCGCGCTCTTGATGCGGCCGTCCTCGCCGTCGCCCGCCTCGGTCACGCCAAGGTGCAGCGGGTAGTGCATGTCCTCCGCGGCCATGCGTTGCGCCAGGAGCCGGTAGGCCTGGATCATGACCTTCGGGTTGGAGGACTTCATCGACAGGATGATGTCCCGGAACGAGTGGGCCTCGGCGATGCGCAGGAACTCGAGCGCGCTCTCGACCATACCGAGCGGCGTGTCGCCGTAGCGGTTCATGACGCGGTCGCTGAGCGAACCGTGGTTGGTGCCGACGCGCAGGGCCCGTCCGAGCTCTCGGCAGCGTTTAACCAGCGGCGAAAACGCGTCGTGGAGTCGCTGCAATTCGACCTCGTAGTCGGAGTCCGAGTACTCCCGCACCGCGAACTTCTTCTTGTCGGCGTAATTGCCGGGATTGATCCGCACCTTCTCGACATGCTCGACCGCCTCCATGGCGGCGGCGGGCAGGAAATGGATGTCGGCCACCAGCGGCACGTGGCCGAAGCCCGCGGCGGTGAAATCGCGACGGATGTCGCGCAGGCAGCGGGCCGCCGCGACGTTTGGCGCCGTGATGCGCACGATCTCGCACCCCACCTCGGCGAGGGCGATCGACTGGCGCACGGTGGCGGCGACGTCCTGCGTGTCGCTGGTCGTCATCGATTGCACGCGGATTGGCTGGGTGCCGCCGACGCCGACGGCGCCGACCTTCACCTCGCGGGTGAGCCGGCGGACGGTTTGGAAGCGCGAGGCGCAGTAAGACATCGAACGCGAGGGGAAAAGTGTCACTTCGCCGGCGCGGCCTTGGGATCGGCGACGCGTTCCGACCGGTATTCCCTCATGATCCGGGGTACGTCGGAAAACACGGTCACGTAGGCGATCATCGAGAGCAGAAGCACGAAGAATACGCTCTGGGCGGTGGCGATGACGTTGGCGGGCAGGGGACGTCCGCGGAGGCGGGCGATCGTTGCAAAAACCATCTGGCCGCCGTCGAGCACCGGCAGGGGCAGCAGGTTGAAGATGGCCAGGTTCACGTTCAGCAGGATCGTGATCATGAGCACCGCGCGCATGCCCACTTCGGCCGCGCTGTGCAAGATGCGGGCGATACCCACGGGGCCGGACATCTTGTCCAGGCCGATATCGGAATGCGGGCTTACCAGACTGCGGAGGGTGCGGACGGTCCAGCGGGCGACGTCGGCCAGTTGGGTGAAGGGCGAAACGTGCACGGTGCGGTAGCCGGTGCGGAGAGTCATTCCGATGAACGGGGATTTCTTGTCGGGTTCCCTCGCTGGGAGGGTGAGTTCCCGGACGGACCCCGCGCGGCGCACGGTTGCCTTGGACTCGCGGGCCGCCGAAGCCTCGAGCGCGAGTCGGAAAGCCGAGTCGTTGATCATGGAAGCGCCGTCGAGGGTCATAATCTCGTCCTCGGCTTGGAAAC
This sequence comes from Verrucomicrobiota bacterium, assembly GCA_030832235.1. Taxonomy (GTDB): domain Bacteria; phylum Verrucomicrobiota; class Verrucomicrobiia; order Opitutales; family Opitutaceae; genus ER46. The sequence continues at coordinate 1,296 of JAURJO010000135.1, read as the reverse complement.
CGGCGCGGGCGGCGGGCGATCCGGCGGCGACCGCCTGCACGATGAGTTCGAAGCCGGGGCCGATGCCGACGCGGCGGACCTTTTCCGAGCCGGCGAGGCGCGGGGTGAGTTTCAGCTGGAGCGGCCGTCCGTCGCGTTCGAGGTCGATCACGACCTCCGGGTCGCCGTTGGCCGCGCGGCCGGAGCCGAGTACGAGAGAGTTCTGGATGTCGCTCCATTCCTTCACCGCGGCGCCGTCGACGCGTCGGACAACATCGCCGACGCGAAGACCGGCACTCGCGGCCGGGCTGGTCACCCGCTGGCCGTCCGGCAGATCAAGGGTGGGCGCAACATAGCCGATGCGGGTCGAGACCATGTCGCTGCTGACCGGCTGGCCGAGGGCCCACACGATGCAGGCGAGGGCGAAGGCGAAGACGACGTTGAACGCCGCGCCCGCCACGAAAACCAGCATCTTGGTTCCGTAGCTGACGGGTGGCAGGCGGGAAACGTCGGCCTTGCTTTCGCCCTCGGCGGGGCCGAGGTCGGCGAGTTGCGGCAGCAGGACGTAGCCCCCCAGGGGAAACCACGACAGACGGTATTCGACGCCGTCCTTGCCGCGCCAGGAGCAGATGGCCGGGCCGAAACCGATGGAGAAACGCTCCACGAGCACCCCTCGGCGGCGGGCGGCGAGGAAGTGCCCGAGTTCGTGCACAAAGATCGATCCGCCGAAGAACAGCGCGACGAGCAGGATCGACCAGAGGTTGGAGAGCAGCGAGGGGAGGAGATCAGAAGCCACGGGGCGCGGAGTTCAGCGGGTGGCGAGGGCGGCGGCGCGTTCGGCGGCGAGGCGTCGGGCCTCTTGGTCGAGCGCGAGCACGGAGGGAAGATCGCCGGGTTCGAAGTTTTTGATGGAACCGAGAACCTGCTCGACCACGCGCGGAATCGCAAGGAACGGGAGCCGGCCGGCAAGGAATTCCGCCACGGCGACCTCGTTGGCCGCGTTGTAGGCGGCGGGCGCCACGCCTCCGGCGCGCATCACCTCGCGGGCAAGCCGGAGCATCGGGAAACGGCCATCGTCAACCGGTCGGAACTCGAGGTTGAGCAAACGGTTGAGGTCTAGCGCGCCGTCGACCCCGGGCGCGCGCTCCGGATGTAGCAACGCGTGCTGGATCGGGAACGTCATCGAGGGAGGGCACAATTGGGCGAGCATCGCACCGTCGGCGAATTCCACCAAGCAGTGCACGATGCTCTGCGGGTGCAGAACGGCGTCGCACTGCTCCGGGCGCAGTCCGAACAGGCATTGGGCCTCGATCAACT
>JAURJO010000134.1 GCA_030832235.1 Verrucomicrobiota bacterium | reverse complement strand
GCGTTGACCGCTGGAGGGATCCACCAGCCCCGCCGCGCTGCCCGGCACCGTGCTGCCACGGTACGTCCAGGTGTTCGTGCCTGCATTGCTGTCACGCGTCGACTGGCGGAAATCGAGGCCGGCGCGGAGCGTGAGCGGCACCCAAGAGTGGAAATCGCGCCGCGCATTGAGGAACGAGCTGAAGTTGATGTCCGACGCCTGCTGCGGGTTCTCGGCCGCGCTGATGAACGAGTAGGTGTCGATGCGGTAGGGATCGACGGGGGCGCGGGTCGTGCCGTCGAGGACCGTGATGACTCCCGGACGGGTGTCGATGATCTGGTCGAAGTTGATCGTGACGTTGGAGCGGCGGCCGATGACGGTGAGGAACATGCCCTTGTCCATCGAGCGGATGGCGTTTTTGCCGTAAGCGCGGCCGACGCCGCCGTCGAATTTCCATACCGGCCCGTCGTGGCGCCAATTGAAGGTCGGCATGTAGGTGCGGTTCTCGCGCACGCGGCCGTTGCCGCTGGTGATCTGGATGTTGCCCGCTCCGGCCACGCCCTGGACCGACTCGGTGGTGAAGGTGCCGGGCACGATTTGCGCGGGGTTGAACTGGAGGTTGCGCGCGGCGATCCAGCCGTCGAACGACGAGTACTGGTACGAGAGCGAAATGCGATCGTGGGCCGAAAGACGGTAGTCGAGCGTGATGCCGAGCGAGTCGCGCTGTGACTCCTTGGGTGAGTCGGTGTACTGGTAGGCCGATAGGTAGGGCTTGCCCGGCACGGTGTGCGGGAATGCAGTGCCGGTGGTCGCGGTGCTGACGCCGCGCCAGGTGTTGGTGTGGCCGACCTGATGGGAGAACTGGGTGGAGTAGCCGGTGGCGACGGAGAAGCCGAAGCGCTTGTTGACGGGAACGATCCACGAAAGGTCGAAACCGGGGTGCACCACGCGGCGGGGCTCGCGGAAGAAGTCCCGCTGGCCGCCGAACTTGAGGTGGTCGTCGCGCGCCATGAGGTAAACGCTGCCGTTGAATACGGGGCGGGCGCGTTCGAACGAGCTGCGCGGCACCATGTTGATCGAGCCGGCGAGCGCGGAACCGGGGGAGTCGGGCGTGGGCGACATCGACACGTCGATGCGTGAGATGTTGTTGAGGTTGAAGAACCCGACCTCGACCGCGCGACCGGTGCCGGTCGGGGAGGAGAGGCTCAGGCCTCCGAGGGTGACGGGGGTGTTAGCGGCGGGGGCGCCGTCGATCGAGACGAAGCGTGCGTCGCCGCCGCTCAGGTCGACGGTGAGTCCCGGCAGGTAGCGCAGGAACTCCGCCACGTTCCCTTCCGCGACGGCGCCAAATTCGTCGGTCGAGACCACGGTCTTCACGTTGTTGGCGAAACGTTGCTCGTTGATCGCGATCGCGGCCGCCTCCATTTCCCGTGCCTCGCCGACCACGAATTGGTCCAGTTTCACGACGGTCTCGGCCGCGGCGGGACCGGTTGCGCCGGTCGTGACGAGGGTGATGTCGCGGCTGAGCACGCGGCCCGGCTCGACGACGGCCTTCTCGAATTGAGGAGCGAATCCGGTGTAGAATACGCGCAGACGAACTTCCCCGGCGGGGACATCGCCGAGGCGATAGACGCCGTCGGCGTCGGTGAACGCGACGAGCGAGGTGCCTTCCACGCTGACGCGCGCACCCTCGGCGACCGCTCCGCTGCGGGGGTTGAGAACCCGCCCCTCGACTGTGCCGGTCGCGGGCGCCGCCGCGGGGAGTAAAACGGGTGCGAGGCAGACGAGGGCGAACTTGAGGACGAGACGAAGCAGGGCGGGCAGGACGGGGTTCTTCATGGTTGGAGCGCGCGGCGGTGCCGCACGGGGCGCCGCGAGAAAAGGCGCCGCGTGGCGCCTGGGCAATGGCGATCCTTGCGTTGGCGCTTGGCCGCCCGCGCCGGTTCAGCGGAGAACCGACGCCGCGGCGACCGCCACGGGCAGCCGGATTTCGACGGTCGTGCCGTGATCGGCGGGCGACTCGTCGGCGGTGCGCGATTCCAAGCGGAACTCCCCGCGCATCGCCTTGGTGAAGTCGCGCATCAGCATCAATCCGAAACCGGTGCCTTCCTCGTTCATCGTGCCGGGGCGGCTTTGGATGCGTCCGGACGTTTCGAAGGCTTCACGCATTTCGCGGGGTATGCCCACCCCATGATCTCGGATGCGCAGCACCATGATGTTGCCCTCGCGTCGCAGGCTCACATCGATGAAGCCGCCGGAGGTGCTGAACTTCACGGCATTCGAGAGTGCATTGGCGATGACGCTGAATCGCAGTATGCTTGGCTCGGCCAAACCGATTGCGTTCTCAGGCCAATTGGTCTTCCGCAGCGTGATCCGCTTCCGGCCGAGCTTGTCCTGCACCATGCGTTCGGCTTCGTCGAAAACGGTACAAAGGTCGACCGGCTCCAGCGGTAAACTTCCGGCATGGAGTTTCAGCGCCTCTACGTTTCGCGTGGAATCGACGATTTCCTTGATCGATTTCACGGCGACCTGCAGGCGGTGGGTGGTCGCGTCCAAGTCCACGGGCTGACCAGCCTCGCGTTTGAGCTGCAACAGGTCGGCGGTCATGCCTATGGTGGCGAGCGGGGTGCTCAGATCGTGGCACAGGACCCGCACCATCCGTTCCAGTCCGGCCAGTTCCAGATCGCGCAACTCTTTCTGGTGTCGGATTTCGGCCAGCTGCTTGATTTTGTAGCTGAGCCCGAGGGTCGTGAAGAGGATTTCCCAGATGATTGACAGGGTCGGCAGGTAAGTTTCGCCCGGCACATCGGGCACAAGTCGGAAGCGCGCCAGATTCAAGTAGGTAGCCGTCGCGAGAAGGGGCAGCCACCCGACCGCGATCAAGGATGAGCCGATAAGGCGATGCCGCAGCGCCACGACACTGGCTGAAATCAGAAATACGGCGCCGAATACCTGGCACACGGATGCCACGATTTGCAGGGGGGCGGCTGGTAGGAAGAAGGATACCGCTAGCGTCACGCTTACCACCGCGATTCCGTGCCGTAAAACCCGGTCCAGGCGGGGGACTACGGTCGAAAACGGGAAGAAACTGCGGAAGGCCATGAGGGAGAATATCCCGTGCAGGATCCGGAGTTGATGCCGGATTTCCGTCAGGTGAAAGGTACCGATGTGCCCGTCCCAGAGCACCATGAAGTCGCTGGTCTGGGTGAAAATCAGAAGAAGGAGACAGACCGAAACCAGCAGGTAATCGCGGGCAGCGAGATCCCTGAGCCGAAGGAATATCGCGCCTTGGATGATCAGCAGGATGGCGAGCGACCCGAAATAGGAGAAATGTATCGCGATTCCGGCCTCGTCATCGAGCTGCAGCTGTTGCGTTGAAACGAGCCTAGCTCGCAGCGGGGTGAGGGTTCCGGTGGTGATGCCGATAAGAACTTCCGCCTGTTCTGTTTTCCACGCTGCCAGAGGCAAAGAGAGGTTCATGGAGCCGCTTTGGCGGCGTTCGGCAGGAATGGAGTATCCGGCCTCGACGCGATCGAGGGTCCGGCTGCCCTCCAGAAGGAGGGCCTCCGCATTTGGGTGAATGACCGTGTTCAGGCGTAGCACATGGCTGTGCCGGGCTCCTCCTGCCGGTTGCTCCAATTCCAGCTTGTACCAGGAGGTTCGTCCGACCCGCGGTATCGCGTCATCCAGCGATCCCAGCGCCTTGACCGGGAAAGACCTCAGGGCTTGAAGGGCATTCTCGTCCCGCAACGAAAAATCCGCCGGTGCCTCGATCAGAAAGCTGCGGGCGATGCGTGGCGCATCGGCCGCAGCCGAGTGCGTAGCGAGCACGAGCACCAATCCTAGTGCAATCAAGGCGGGGAGCCTCATTATCGTCAGTTTTTTCTGGTCAGGGGTAACTCGCCGACCACACAGCCAGACGTCCGAGCCGCAAAATCGATACAATCAGAAACGCGGTTGCGAGATGAATTCGCGGCGGGAACGGAGGTTTTCCCGAAGCGGGAATGTCCCTGCAGTCGCCGTGGCTACGCCGTCACGGCGCAGGGCCCTCGCAGTTCCGCCGCGTTCGCGGCCGAAAGCCGGATCACGACCGTTGTGCCGTGATCGGTGGCCGATTCTTCGGCGGTGCGTGACTCCAGCCGGAACTCCCCATGCATGGCCTTCGTGAAGTCGCGCATCAGCATCAGGCCGAAGCCCGTGCCTTCCTCGCTCTGGGTGCCGGGGCGGCTTCGAATGCGTCCGGAGCGTTCGAAGGCTTCGCGCATTTCGCGGGGGATACCCACGCCGTGATCGCGGATGCGTAGCACCATGGTGTCGCCCTCGCGCCGCAGGCTCACATCGATGAAGCCGCCGGAGGAGCTGAACTTCACGGCGTTAGAAAGGGCGTTGGCGATAATGGTCAGCCGTAGCATGCGCGGCTCGGCCAACACGACGGCGTCTTCCGGCCATTCGGTCTTGCGCACCGTGATCCGCTTCCGGCCGAGCTTGTCGTGCACCATGCGTTCGGCGTCGTCGAACGCGGCGCAGAAATCGACCGGCTCCAGCGGAAGGTTCCCACCGTTGAGTTTCAGCGCCTCGACGTGGCGGGTGGAGTCGACGATTTCCTTGATCGACTTCACGGCGACATGCAGGCGGTTGGTCGTCGCGTCCAGATCGACGGGCCGCCCGGCCTCCCGGTTCAGCTGCAACAGGTCGGTAGTCATCCCGATCGTCGCGAGCGGGGTGCTCAGATCGTGGCACAGCACCCGTACCATTCGTTCCAGCCCAGCCACCTCGAGGTCGCGCAGTTCCTTTTGATGACGGATTTCTCCGAGCCGCTTGAATTTGTAGGTGAGACCGAGGGTGTTGAAGAAGAGCTCCCACATCACCGCTGCGACCGGTAGGTTGGGCGTGTCTAGCGAGCCTGAGGCGATGCCAAAGCGGACGAGGTTGAGGTAGGTTGTTACCAGGAGGATCCCCGACCATCCCACGCTCATCAGCACCGAGCCGATGAGACGATGGCGCAGTGCCGTCACGCAGGCGGTGAGCACGGCCGCGACGGAGTAGAGCTGGGCGATTGAAACGATCTTTTGGACGACGTTGATCGGGAGCGTGAAGGTAGTCGCAAGCAGCACGGTGAGCCCGATGGTGCTGCCGCGCAGAAACCGGTGCAGTCGCGGCGCCACCGTGCAGAATTCAAAAAAGCTGCCGAAGGCCATCAGACCAAAGATGCAGTTCACCAGCCTCATGTGGTGGCGCCAGTCCCCGAGATAGAAGGAGCCGAGGTGGCTTGCCCAGATGAGGTCGAAAAACCCGTTCTGGGTGAGGAGCAGCACGAGGAACCCGAGGGAAACCAGCATGTAATCCCGGGCCGCGCGGTCGCGGAAATGCAGGTACATCGCGCCCTGGATCAGCAACAGCACTACCACCCCGCCGAAATAGCTGAAGCTGACCACAAGCGCGGTGTCGCTTTCGACTCGCAGATCCCGTTCCGAGAGGATGGCCGGCAGGAGGGGGACCAGTTGACCCGTGGTGACACTGAGGTAGACCTCTGACCGGGCGCTGCGCCATCCCTCCAGCGGAATTACCAGATGGGTGGCATGGTGCTGCCGCTCGGCCGCCGGAATCGTGAAGCCGGCCGCCGTGCGGCTGATCAGCCGGCCATTCTCAATGAGGAGCCCTTCGACATGGTTATGGGCGGCGGCGATGATCCGCAGCACGTCCCCCTCAGGGTGGGCATGCGTCGTCTGTTCAAGTTCCAGTTTGTACCAGGTGGTTTTGCCGACTCCCGGACTGGGGTCGTCGACGGAGGCCACCGGGTGAGCCGCAAACGACTTCAGGCGTGGCAACGCGGCCTCGCCCCGCAGTGCGAAGTCGGCCGGAGTCTCGATTAAAAGGGTGCGGGCAATGCGCGGTGAATCCGCCGCCGCCGGGACCATCGCGAGCACCAGGGCGAAGCCTAGGATAAAGCAGCAAGGTCGAATCATCTTCTGTGTTGGGGCCTGCGACCCGGGCCGCCAAGGCGGGGACGCTTCAGGTCGAGACGGTCGGAGGAAGGAGAACGTTCAATCGAAATCCCGCGTGGTGGAGGATTTTTCCTTGGCGACTGGGTTTGGGAACCCAGTACGGCGGGGGCGCACAAAAGGATTTTTGGTGTTTTATGCCGGGGAGAAGTTACGGACTGCTGGCGCTGAGAAGCGGCCGGAGATGTTCGGGGGACGGCGGCTCCGGCGCGGCTTGGGTGCAATAAAAAAGCCGGTTCCAGAGGAACCGGCTTTCGGAAAGAGCTTAGTGCCCTCAGGCGGTGACGACCGACACGCGACGATGCGCCTTGTCGTAAGAAACCTTGCCGTCGGCGAGAGCGAAGAGGGTGAAGTCGCGGCCGAGGCCGACGTTCTTGCCCGGGTGCAGCTTGGTGCCGCACTGGCGGACGAGGATGTTGCCGGCGACGACGGACTCACCGCCGAAGCGCTTCACGCCGAGCCGCTGCGAGTGGCTGTCGCGGCCGTTGCTGGATGTTCCCTGACCCTTTTTGTGCGCCATGGCTGGTTCCTCGGATTAGGCGGTGATGGAGTTGATCTTGATGACGGAAAGCTCTTGGCGGTGGCCGCGTTTGCGCTCCATGCCCTTGCGCTTCCGCTTGCGGAAAACGATGACCTTCTTGCTGCGCTTGTTCTCCAGCACGGTGGCGGAGACCGAGGCGCCGGCGAGGGTGGGCTTGCCAACCTTGTAGGAAGCGCCTTCGCCGGCGGCGAGGACCTCCTTGATCTCGACCTTGGAGCCCTTTTCGGTGCCGCGGTAGCGGTTGACGATGAGAATGTCCCCCTCGGAAACAGTGAACTGCTGTCCCTGGGTCTTGATGGTCGCTTTCATGGAATAAAAGTTTGGATAAAGCGTTTCGCGGAAAGTGAATGCAAGGCTTATTTCGGATTCTTCACGCGCTCGTTCCGCCGGAGCGCGGAAGGTTCAAAATCGCTCCGCCAAAGCCACCGCTTTGAACAACGCCGAGGCCTTGCTGATGGTCTCCTGGTATTCCGCGGCCGGCACTGAATCAGCGACCACGCCGGCTCCGGACTGGATGTGGACGCGGCCGTCCTTCACCAGCGCGGTGCGTAACATGATGCAGGTGTCCATGTTGCCGTCATATCCGACGTACCCCAGGGCGCCGGCGTAGAAACCGCGCTGCACCGGCTCATTCTGGGCGATGATCTGCATCGCACGAATCTTTGGTGCGCCAGAGACCGTTCCGGCCGGGAATGTGGCTCGCATCAGGTCGTAAGCGGAGCGGCCCGCGGCGATGCGGCCCTCGACCTGCGAAACGATGTGCATCACATGCGAGTAGCGCTCGATCACCATCATTTCTGGCACGGTGACGGAGCCGAACTCGCAGACCCGGCCGATGTCATTGCGCGCGAGATCCACGAGCATCAGGTGCTCGGCGCGCTCCTTCTCGTCAGCCAGCAACTCCTTTTCCAGCGCCACATCCTCTGTCGGGGTCAGCCCGCGGCGCCGGGTGCCGGCGATGGGACGAATCTCCACGAGACCATCGGTGAGGCGCACGTGCACCTCCGGCGAGGCCCCGACGATCGCGAAGTCTCCCGTCTCCAAAATGAACAGGTAAGGGGAGGGATTCACCGTCCGCAGCGCGCGGTAGAGGTCCAGTGCCGGGCGGTCAAAGGGGCGCGAGAAACGCTGGGAGGGCACGAACTGGATGATGTCCCCGGAGCGGATGAACTCCTTGCCCTCGTCGACCATGCGCTCGAACGCCTCGCGCGTGAAATTACCGGGCGGCACGGCGACCGGACCCACGTCGGCGATCGGCGCCGGCGCCAGCGCGCGCGGCTGCCGCAGCAGTGCATGCAATTCCTTCAGCTCGGCGACCGCGGCGTCGTAGGCGGTGCCAGCTTCCGCCGGACTTCGCACGTGGGCGTTCACGCAGAGTCGGAGGGTCTGCTTCGCGCGATCGAAGATCAGCAGCGAATCCGCCAGCATGAAATACATCATCGGCAGCCCGAGTTCGTCGCGCGCGGCGGCGGGCACGGTGGGCTCGATGCGGGTGACGTACTCGTATCCGATGAAACCGACCGCGCCGCCAGTAAAACGGGGCAGGCCCGGTAGCGTCACGGGGCGGAAGCCGCGGAGTTCCTCCTCGATCAGCTTCAGCGGGTCGGCCGGCGTCGGCACCGTGCGGTCGGGCCGGCCGGGTTCGCGGACCAGCGTGGTTTGCGGTCCGCAGGCGAGCACCTTGCGCGGACGGCAGCCGATGAAGGAGTAGCGGGAAAGGTTTTCGCCGCCCTCGACCGACTCGAGCAGGAACGACGGGCCTGCGGCGCGGAGCTTCGCGTAGGCCGAGACCGGCGTCTCGAAGTCCGCCATGAGGTCGGTCGTGACCGGGATGACGTTGCCCTGTGCGGCGAGGCTCGCGAAGGCGTCTCGGGTCGGGTGGATGTTCATCGGCGGGCCGGTCTAAATGCGAGCGCTCGCGGGGCGCCGCAAGGCGAATGACAGGCCGCGTGCGCCGCACGCGGAGGTATGAGGGAAAGCGAGGGGGAGTGGGGAATTTGCGGAAGGAGTTTCCGAAGATCCGAGGGAACCCGCCTGCGGCGGGTGTACGCCCTCGGCTACACCGCAGGTGTTTCCTGATGAAAATCGGTCCGGTGCTTCCGCACGAAAGGCGTTTCGTGTAGCCGCGGCCGTTTGCCGCGGACCAGGCGGAGTTCATGACGGCCGAAGGTTATGTCGACAGTAGCGAACTTGAACCGCAGATTTCGCAGCGCGGCTCCGCCGCGACCAAGTGCTTGTTCAGGATGGTTTCCGAATCGCTCCGCGACGGGACAACCAGGGATGGACGCGGATCGACACGGATGAGGGAACGCCGATTTAGCCGCGGCGGTGAGTGGAAGGAGTTTCCGAAGATCCGAGGGGGGCGCCCTCGGCTACACCGCACGCGTTTCTTGATGAAAAGCGGTCCGGTACTTCCGGACGAAAGGCGTCCCGTGTAGCCGCGGCTGCCCGCCTACGCCAAGGCTACGGCGGGCGAACCCGCCGCGGACCATGCCGTTTTGGGGGCGCCGAAGGTTTTTCTGACTACTGTTTCCGATCCGCGCGGCGTCCGCTTGGTTTGGCGGGATCGTACGTCGGATTCGGGATCGGAAACTTGGCTCCGACGTCGCGTTGCCACGCGTGCAATTCGGCGCGGAGACGCTCAACGCGGGCGGGTTCGCGGGCGGCAAGATCGGTCTTCTCGCCAAGGTCCGCCGCGAGATTAAAGAGCTCCACGCGGTTGTCCTCCTGCCACTCGATGAGCTTCCAGTCACCGCGACGGACGGCCGCGGCGGGGGCGCCGCCTTGGTTGCCGTAGTGCGGATAATGCCAGAACAGCGCACGCTCGGGTTCCCTTTCACCGCGAAGTGCGGCGGAAAGGCTGCGGCCGTCGAGTTGCTGTCCGGTCGCGGGTTTCGCGCCGGCGGCTTCGAGGAACGTCGGGAAGAAATCGGGACTGCTGACGGGCGTGGTGACGACGCTGCCTGGCCGCGACACGCCCGGCCAGCGGACGAGCAGGGGCTCGCGGATGCCGCCCTCGTACATCCATCCCTTGCCGCCACGCAGGGGAAGGTTGGACGTGGGCCAGCCTTCGCTGGTGGAAAGACCGCCGTTGTCGCTGGTGAAAACGACGAGGGTGTTTTCGCGCAGGCCGAGTTCATCGATCGCGGCGAGCACCTTGCCGACGGCTAGGTCCATGGCTTCGACCATGCCGGCGTAGATCGCGTGGTTCTGGACGAGGCGGACGTCGCGCTCGCCCTCGCGGCCCCATTTGTCCTCCAGGCCGAGACGGCGGCGCTTCTCCTCGTATTTGAGACGCAGGTCCTCGCGGGCCATGAGCGGCGTGTGGACCGAATAGAAAGGGAAATAGACAAGGAACGGCTGGTCGCGCTTCGCGCGCATGAACTTCACCGCCTCGGCCGAGAGCCGGTCGGGCAGGTGCTCGCCGTCGGGTCCGTCGGTGAGTCGCGGGTTGCCGTAGGGCGAGAAGTAACGCTTCCCGCCGTACGGGCCGCCCTTCTCATTGCCGCCCATGTTGACGTCGAAGCCTTGGTTCTCGGGCCACCAGCCCTCGGGGCCGAGGTGCCATTTCCCCGCGAAGAACGTCGCGTAGCCCGCGGCCTTCAGGGCCTTCGCGATCGTCGGGCGGTCAAGCGCGAGACGGTCCTCGTAGGGGGCCGGCAGCGAGCGGGTGTTGCGCTTCCAGTCCGCCGGCGTGCGCGGCGCGCCGATATAGTCGGTGATGCCGGTGCGCTGGGGCCATTGGCCGGTGATCACGCTGGCCCGGGTAGGGGAGCAGACCGGGCAAGCCGCGTAGGCGTCCGCAAAGCGCGCGCCTTCCTTGGCCAACCGGTCCAGGTGGGGCGTCTCGTAGAACGTGCTGCCGTAGGCGCCGAGGTCACGTTGGCCGAGGTCGTCGGCGAGGAAGAACACGATGTTCATCCGCGGCGCGGGCGCCGCGGCCAAGAGCAATGCGGGCGCCGCAAAGGCGAGCGCGAGCAAAACGTGTGATACGGTTTTCATGGGCGCGGATGACTTAGTTGGCGGATGCCTTGGCTTTCTTCCCCTTGGCCTTGCCGTTGCCACCTTGGTTGTAGGTGCGCCACCAGTCCGGGCCCTCGGCCTCGATCTCCGCGTTGAGCTTTCGAAGCGCCGCGGTCATTTCCGCGAGCTTGGCCGGTTCCTGCTTGGAGAGCTCCGTTTTTTCCGCCCGGTCACGGCCGAGGTTGTAGAGCTCGAATTTGGTCAGGCCTTCGTCGGCGAGGATCTTCCAATCCCCGATGCGCATCGCCGTCTTCAACGGCTCGGGCGCGATCACGCAGCGCCAGTAAAGCGGACGCGCGCGCTCGACCGGACGGCCCGTCAACGAGGGCAGGAGGTCCCCGCCGTCGATCACCCGGTCCACCGGCACCGGCGCTCCCGCGGCGCGCAGGGCCGTGACAAAAATATCCGAGCCGATCACGGCTTCATCGGAAACGGTCCCGGGGTTGATGCGTCCCGGCCAACGGACCAACCCGGGCACGCGGATGCCGCCCTCGTAGACCGAGCGCTTGCGGCCGCGCAGTCCGCCGGTGGAGCCGCGGCCGGGCGTGCGGATACCGTCGCCCTCGGGGCCATTATCGGAGGTAAAAAAGACCAGCGTTTCGCCGTTGAGTTTGAGTTCATCGAGGGCGCGCATCAACCGGCCGAAGGCATGGTCGAGCTGGGTGACGTTCGCGTGGTGCTCGCGCTGGATGTCGTCGGAGAGATCCGGATACAGGGCTTTGAACGCGGGGTCGGACTTGATCGGGTAATGCGGCTCGTGGGTCCAGACGGAGAGGAGAAACGGCTTGGCGGGATCCCGGTGTTCGCGGAGCCACGTCACCGCCTCGTCCACGATGAACGGAGCGGAGTAACCTTTGACCGGGCCGACGGGCCGGCCGTTGCGGACGAAATTCGCGGGGTTCTCGTGCGACGGGGCGGCGTTGTTCTGCGTGGCGAGCCACCAGTCGTAGCCGTGATCGCCGGGCTGGGGCTGGGTAGGCTGGTTGAAGTGCGAGTTGAGGTGCCATTTGCCAACGTGGCAGGTGGCGTAGCCGCGCTCCCGGAGAAGCCGCGGCAACGCGAGCTCGCTGGTGCGCAGGTGCACGTCGCGTCCCTCGGGAATCCACGTGAAGACACCGTTCCGGTAGGGGGTGCGGCCGGTGAGGATGGCCGAACGCGAGGGGCTGCAAACCGCGCTCGCCGCGTAGCATTGGGTCAGGCGCGCACCCTGTTTCGCGAAGGCGTCGAGGTTGGGAGTCTTGATGACCGGATGACCCTGCACCCCGAGGTCGCCCCAGCCGAGGTCGTCGGCGAGGAAGATGCCAATGTTGGGTGGGCGCGTGGCGGCGCCAAGGGCGGCGGTCGCGGCGAGGAAGCCGAGAAGAAGAGCGGGGAGTCGCATGTTCGGGAGAGGAGAGGTGGGGTGGCTGGGGCTCAGCGGACCGCGCGATTACTGGCCCGGTGCGTTGACGCCCGGGATCGCGAGCGGGAAGACGGGGTTCGGCGCGACCTCGCGTTGCAGCAATTCCTCGGTGCGGCGGATGAGATCTTGCTGCGAGGCGGCGACGTCGCGCGTCTCGCCCGGATCCGTCGCGAGGTCGTAGACCTGCCAGGGACCGGGTTGCTTGGTCGAGAGGTCCTGGCGGAGCAGTTTCCAGTCGCCCCATTGCACGGCCACTTGGCCGCGGTATTCGGGGAAAACCCAGATCATCGGTTTAGCGCGCGGTGTCGCCTTGCCCGAGGTGAGCGCGGGCCAGAGACTCTCGCCATCGAGCCCCGCCGGCAGTTTCAGGCCCGCGGCCTCGCACAGCGTGGGGAACCAGTCCGCGAAATAACCGGGTGTGGCGTTCACGGCTCCCGCGGGGATGCGCCCGGGCAGGCGCGCAATCATCGGCACGCGGATGCCGCCCTCGAAGACGCTGCCCTTGAAGCCGCGCAGGCCGGCGGTGCTGTTGAAGAACGCGGGATCGGCGCCGCCGACGTGGAACTTCGTGCCGGCGGGGCCGCCGTGCGTCGTACCATTGTCGCTGGAGAAAACCACCAGCGTGCGTCCGGCCACGCCGGTGCGTTCGAGCGCGGCGAGCACGCGGCCGACATGCGCGTCGAGCAGCGCGATCATCGCCGCGTAAGCGGCGCGGGGCCGCGGATGGGGGAGATAGCCGGATTCACCGCGGTAGGGCACGGGATCCCAGTCGCGCGGAAACTTCTCCACCCACTCCGGCGGAGGATGCATCGCAACGTGCGGTTCGGTGAACGGCAGGTAGAGGAAGAACGGGCGCGTCCGGTTCTTCTCGATGAATTTTTCCGCCTCCGCGACGATCGGCAGCGAGGCGTAGGTCTCGCCCTGCCAATCCTCGAGACGTACTTCGCCGGATGGCTGCTTCGCGTGACCGCGAACCGGCTTCGGGTTGAGCGGGACCTTTTCCGCGTTCCGCCAGAGCGTTGCCGGGAAGAAACTGTGCGCGACCGCCTGGCAATTATAGCCGAAGAACAGGTCGAATCCCTTGGTGTTCGGGTCACCCGTGCTGCCGACGGGGCCTAGTCCCCACTTGCCCATCGCTCCGGTCGCGTAGCCGGCCTCGCGGAAGACCTGCGCGATTGTGACGGCACCGGCGGTGAGCGGATGCTGGCCTTCGTCGAACTTCGGGTCTGTCACCTTCGCCTGACGGTTGCCGCGCACTTCCGCGTGCCCGAGGTGCTTTCCGGTCATGAGAACGCAGCGCGACGGTGCGCAGACGGGGGCGCCGCTGTAGTGCCGGGTGAACCGCGTGCCTTGCGCTGCGAGCCGGTCGAGATTCGGGGTCGGGATCTTCTTCTGACCGTAGCTGCCGAGTTCGCCCCAGCCGAGATCATCGGCGAGGATGAACACGACGTTCAGCCTATCCGCTGCGGCGGCGACGGAAACGGCAAGCAGGGCGGGCGCGAGGAATCGCAGGAGGCGCATAATCGGGGTAAGGTGAGGTGGGGTGAGGTTGGAAGCGGCGCGGAGGCGCGCCAGTCTGATGTGGGGAAAGACGTCAGGCGTCGGGCTTCTGGAACACGTTGCGTCGCCGCCGGCCGCTGCGTCCACGAGGCAGGATTCGTTCAGAGGGCGGTTTGTAGCGTCCGCGCCGGTAGCCCGCCATCGCGGGATCAGACGCGCAACGCAGCTGGTAGTCCTGCATCCGCTGGAAGAGCGACAGCAGCTGTTCGGGCAACGGGTAGTCGTCGAGGCCGGCCTGTTGCAGCGCGAGCAGCAACTCGTGCGTGGCCTCCAACGTGGATAGGCACGACGGGTGCGGCTGCTGCTTGATGATGTATCGGCTCGGGGCCGACGGCGTGAACATCACGCGCGGGAGCGCCTGCAGGCTCGGGCTCAGGCGGAGCATTTTCCGTCCCAGCGCCCAGGTGGCGTCGAGGAGGAAGACCGTGAGCGTGCGCGTGCCCAGCGTTTCGCGGAAACACGCGAGGGGATTCTCGCCGTTGGCCGGCGGGACCTCAGGCGAGGAGAGGTTCACCGCCTCGCGTCCGGGATAGAGCAGCACGGGGAAATTCGCAGGATCGCGGATGAGCGCCTGAACCTCCTGGTCGCCGTCGAAGCCGACCCAGCTGATGATGCGGCTGTGGGAGAGGCAGAGGTGCGTGAGGCGCCCGGTCGCGGCCTTCTCGTGTTTGAACTCCTTCGGGTGCATCAGGAACACGAAGCGCGTGCGGGTGGCCATCGGCGTGATGGAGCGGCACCAGCAGAGCGGTTCGGGCCAGAAGCAGCGGTAGCAGGTGACGCGGCTCACGGCGTGGGATGGAGGAAACGGGAGGTGCGTCGGCGTTGGAACAAGCGGCGGGAGCGTGGTGAAGCGCATGCTTCGCGCACAGACGAAAAATCGATGGTTCCCGAGAAACTCGGCGGGTGAGTAACCACGGATGGACGCGGATAAAAATGGCTCGATGTAGCCGCGGCCGCTCGCCGCGGACCCTGCAGGGTTCATGAGGCCCGAAGGCGGTTCGGGAGGTGGCGGACTTTCACTGCGGATCAGGAGACACGCCAAACGCACGAAACGGAGCCGGGTACACCGCGGAAATCACGGACGCCACGGAACACGCCGAGGGTATCAAGGCTTCCGGGTTTTCCGTGCCTTCCGTGGACCCGCCCGCTGCGCCTTCAATCTGCCTTACGTCGAAGATCCGCGTTCCTGATTTCCTGATTCACCCCACCCTCCGTTATCTCCGTTTGCTCCTGTGCACCGGCTTGGGCTGCCCGATAGAACGACCAGCAGTTTGATCTTCGCGCGGGTGCTCAACCCTTGGCGGCCTTCTTCTTGGCGGCGGGTGCGGGCGGGGCGGTGGGCTCCGCGGGCACGGGCAGATTGTCACCGGGTTGATTCCAAAGCCGGAACGGGTCGTCGAAGCGGCGCATCTCCGACAGCAGCCGCTCCTGCATTTCCCGCAACTTGGCGGCGTGACGCGGGTCGCCGGCGAGATTGATCTGATGCGGCGCGGGCCGGTTTCCGGTCAGCGCAACGACCGCGGGATCGTGATGCTGGATCAGAAGTTCGTCGGGATTTTCCCGCAGGTTGAACAACTGGGACTCGCGCACCCGGCCGCCGTGCACGTCGTACTGGATGAGCTTCCAATCCCCATGGCGGACGGCGCGGATGCCGGGGCGAGTGCCGCCGCAGTACACGCCGTAGAGCGTCTCGCGGATGGCCGGCTGCCGTCCCTCCAGCACCGCGCGGAAACTGACGCCCTCGTTGGTGGCCGGCGCGGCGATGCCGGCGAGGTCGCACACGGTGGCGAGGACATCGAGGAGGTAGATGTTTCCCGGTGCGCGGGATCCTGGCGCGATACCCGGACCCCGGGCGATGAACGGCACCCGCCACGAGTGCTCGTAGAGGATCTGCTTTCCTTGAATTCCGTGGCGTCCGATCGCGATGCCGTTGTCGGCGGTGTAGAAGATGTAGGTGTTGTCGAGCTCTCCCATCGCCTCGAGGCGGCGCAGGACGCGGTCGATCTGAGTGTCGATGTTCTCGACGCAGGCGAATTCGCGGCCGAGTTCATTGCGGATCGTGCGTTCGTCGCGGCGCTCCCACACGCCGCTCGCCTCGGTCTCGTCGCGTTGGCCCGGCTGGTTCCCCTGGTCAAAAGGATGCGCGGGCAGGTAGGCGAGCGGGAGTCGGGGTTGTTTGGGATGCGCGGGGGGCGGCGTGGCGCGGTCGGTGTGGTTCGTCGCGCCGTATTTCGCGAGGTACTCGGGTTTCGCGTCGCGGGTGTCGTGCGGGTGGGAAAAGCCGAAGTGGATCAGGAAAGGGCGCTGGTCCTTCTTGGCTTCCCGCTCCTGCAGATAATCCAGCACGCGCTCCGCGTGCCAGGCGCTGCCGGTCTCGTCCGTGGCCCCGCGCTTGTCGGCGTCGTGCCGCACCTGAAAGAGCCGGTTCGCGGCCTGATAGCTATTGCCGGGCTTGCACGTGCGCATTGTGGCGTAGCCGGCCCGGTTGAAGACCGCTGGCAGCGTGTGGTTGGGCAGGTCCGGCGGAACGAGGCGCGGATTGTTGTTGTGCGGATTGTAGCCGCGACCGCTGGCGTCGGGCGCGTGCCAGAGTGTGCGGCCGCTCATCATCATCGTGCGCGAGGGCGTGCAGACCCCGCCGACCCAGCCACCCATGTAGTAGGCGCCGTCGATGATCATCCCCTGCGCGGCGAGACGATCGAGCGTCGGCGAGTTGAGTTCCGAGCGCGGGTTGTAGAACCGGAAATCGAACGGCGACTGGTCGTCGACGAGGATGATGAGAAAATTGGGGCGCCGGGGTGATTCGGCTGCCGCTAAGGCGGGGGAGGTAAGCGGTCCGGCCGCGAAACCGACGGCGACCAGGAGCAGGAAGGCGGAGAAGCGGGAAGTACGCGGCATAGGACGGGGTGACTTCGATGAACAGGCAACGAGACCTCGCCCGCAAGTGTGCCCCGCGGTCGCTTGCTACGCCCCGGAAACGCCGCCCCATTTCCCCGACATTGTGTCGGAATGCGTTACAAACTCGGGGAGCGTGCCGGGCGGGGGGACTCGCGGCTGCGCCTGGGGCCGGGCCGGTGAGGATGGACACCCAATCCGCGCTTGGTTCCGCGTAGTTGCCCCGCCACCGTACGGCATGCCCCTGTTGTTTCCCTTTCATCGTTTCGTCGTGTTCGGAGCGTTCGCTTTCGCGGCCGTGTCGAGGGCGGCGCCGCCGGCGCAATTGCCGGGCTGGCAGCCCGACGGCTCGGTGCTGTTGCCCAACCAATGGTCGCTCAAACCGGCGGGGCGGCAGATACCGGTCGGGGATTTTCCGCTCAACCTCGCGTTGCATCGCGATGGGCGGCACGCGGCCGTGCTGCATTGCGGTTGGGGCCAGCACGAGGTGCGGATCGTGGAGGTGAAGACCGGCCGCGCCATTTCGCAGGCGGCGCTCGACGAGGCTTTCTACGGTCTCGTGTGGAGCGCCGACGGCTCGACGCTCTTTGTGAGCGGCGCGGGCTCGGAGGTCGTGCATGTTTTCCAGTTCGCGGACGGCTATCTCTCCGCGCGCCGCGAGTTGCGCCTGCGTCCCGCCAAGGAACGAGGGGTGCCGGCCGGGCTCGCGGTGTCGGGCGACGGCGCGTCCGTGTTTGTCTGCGAGGTGTGGGGTCAGCGGGTCTCCCGCGTCGCGACGGCCGGCGGCAAGGTGGAGTGGGCGCGCACGTTCGCCGCGCCGCAGGGTACGCGGCAGATGTCGCACGAGGAGAACCGGGTGGCGAGCGACGCCAGCGCCGAGGCGCCGTTTCCCTACGCCTGTGTGCTCGATGAGGAGCGCGGCCGGTTGTACGTGAGCCTCTGGGCCCGGTCGACGGTGCTGGTGCTGGATGCACGGACCGGCGCGGACATCGCGCATTGGCCAGTGGGATCTCACCCGAACGAGATGATTCTCGCGCGCGACGGCCGGCTCTTTGTGGCGGAGGCGAATCTCAATACCGTGAGCGTGATCGACGTCGCCGAAGGGCGGCCGCTGGAGCGGTTGTCGGCCTCGCTGTACCCTGACGCGCCTCCCGGTTCGATGCCCAACGCCCTCGCGTTGTCCCCCGACGGCGAGCTGCTGTTCGTGGCTAACGCGAACAACAACAACGTGGCGGTGTTCGACGTGGAGGATCGCGGCAAAGCGAGATCGCTCGGCTTTATTCCGGTGGGGTGGTTCCCGACGAGCGTGCGGGTGTCGGCCGACGGCAAGACCTTGCTGGTGGCTAACGGCAAGGGTGCGGCCTCGGCGCCGAATCCACGCGGCCCTTATCCGGGATCGCCGGCGCCGCGGAATCTCGAGGAGTACATCGGCGGGCTCTTCAAGGGGACCCTCTCGATCATCGATCTGCCGACCGAGAAAGACCGGGAAGCTCGGTTTGGTGCGTGGGCGAAAACGGCGAAGACCTGTTCGCCGCTTCCCGCCTCGGGTCTGCCCCGCGGGGAGCGTCCAGCGGGCAGTCCGATTCCCGCCAAAGTGGGCGATCCCTCGCCGATCCAGAACGTGATCTACATCGTGCGAGAGAACCGCACTTACGACCAGGTGCTCGGGGACCTGGAGAAAGGGCGGGGTGATCCGAGGCTCGCCATCTTTGGAGAGAAGGTGACACCCAACGCCCACGCGCTCGCGCGGGAGTTCGTGCTGCTGGACAACCTCTATGCCGACGGCGAGGTGAGCGCCGACGGTCACGAGTGGACGATGGGAGCCTACGCCACCGACTTCGTGGAAAAATCGTGGCCGCTGAGCTACGGTCATAACACCGCAAGAAAGTACGATTATCCCTCGGAAGGCGCGTACCAGATCGCGACGCCCGCGGGCGGCTACCTTTGGGACCGCGCGGCCGCCGCCGGGGTAAGCTACCGGAGCTACGGGGAGTTCTGTTTCACGCCCACCAAGCCCGGTGCGGTGCAGTCGATCGCGTCGCTGCCCGTGCTGGTCGGCCACATCGACGAGCAGTACCGCGCTTGGGACATGGATTATCCCGACGTGAAGCGCGCGGAGCGCTTCATCTCGGAACTGCGCCGATTCGAGCGCGACGGCGGCATGCCGCGCCTGCAGGTGCTGCGCCTCGGCAACGACCACACGCAGGGTACGCGCGCGGGGAAATCCACGCCGACGGCGATGGTGGCGGAAAACGACGTGGCGCTTGGGATGGTGGTCGAGGCTTTGAGTCGCTCGCGGTTCTGGAACGACACCGCGATCTTTGTCCTCGAGGACGATACGCAGAACGGAGCGGACCACGTCGATGCGCACCGCATGCCCGGCTTCGTGCTCGGCGGCTGGGTGAAGCGCGGGGTGGTGGATTCCACGATGTATTCCACCAGCAGCATGCTGCGGACGATCGAGCTCATCCTGGGCTTGCAGCCGATGTCGCAGTACGACGCGGCCGCGATGCCGATGTGGAACGCATTTGCGGACCGGTCGGACCCGACGCCCTTCACGGCGCGCCCCGCCCAAGTGGACGTTAACGCCAAGAACACCTCGCTCGCGTGGGGTGGGGCGGAGTCGGAGCGGATGGATTTTTCCGCGCCCGACAAAGCCGATGACATTCGTCTTAACGAGATCGTTTGGCGCAGCGTGCGCGGCGCCGGTTCGCCGATGCCGGCGCCGATCCGCGCCGCCTTCTTCAAGGCCCACCGCGACGACGATTAATATTTGCGCTTCGCCAGCGCCGAAGCGCCGCGGCGACGAAGCCGTCGATCTCTCCTTTCACCCCGATGTCCCCCATCCGAAGTTCAATCCTGTCTTGGTTCTCTGCGTTCGCCGCGGCGGCATTCATGCCGGCGGGTCTCGCGGCCGCCGCGCCGGCGGCGGATCGCCCGAATATCCTCGTGATCCTGGCGGACGACCTCGGCTACGGCGACGTGCGCGCCTACAACCCGGAGCGGGGCAAGATACCCACGCCGAACATCGACCGCTTGGCGCGCGAGGGTATGCGGTTCACGGACGGGCATGCTTCTTCGGCGGCCTGCTCGCCGTCGCGTTACACGCTGCTCACGGGGCGCTACCATTGGCGCACACGGCTGCAGACCGGCATTGTTGATCTCTGGGAGGAGCCGCTCATCGCGCCGGATCGACTGACGGTGGCGGGTTTGGCGCGCGGGCAGGGTTACCGTACCGCGGCGTTCGGCAAGTGGCACTTGGGTTGGGATTGGCCGATCAAGCCCGAGCAGAAGCCACTGATGCGCGGGCTTGGCGGCAGGACTGGAAAATCGAAGGACAAGTTGGTGACCAAGCCGACCGACGCGCACCGTGCCGCATGGAAGGAGGTCTTTTCTCAGACGATCGGGGGCGGGCCGGTGACGCGGGGGTTCGAGCACTACTTCGGTACCGATGTACCCAACTGGCCACCGTTCGCGTTCATCAATGACGACCGTACCGTCGGCGTGCCGACGTCTCTGCTGCCCGCGGCGATGATGGAAGGTTACCTCGCGAGCTTCCAAGGCCCTGCGCTCCCCGGTTGGCGGTTCGAGGATATCCTCGGAACGCTCGCCGACCGGGCTTCAGCCTACATTCGCGAACGGGCGGCGCGCGCCGAGCCGTTCCTCGTTTATCTGCCGCTCACGACGCCCCACACGCCGATTTCCCCGAGCGAAAAGTGGCGCGGCCGCAGCGGTCTCAACGAGTACGCCGACTTGGTGATGGAGACCGATGACGCGGTGGGCCGCGTGCTCGCCGCGCTGGAGCAGGCCGGGGTGGCACGCAACACGTTCGTCTTTCTCACGAGCGACAACGGCTACGAGACCGCGATCGGCATCAAGCCGCTGGAGGCGATGGGGCATTTCCCGAGCGGACCCTTGCGTGGGTACAAGCGCGACGTTTGGGAAGGCGGCCACCGTGTGCCGTACATCGTCCGCTATCCCGGTGTGGTGAAACCGGGCTCGGTTTCGGATGCGTTGGTGCACCAGGCTGACCTGTTCGCGACGGTGGCCGAGCTCCTCAGTGCCCCTGTGCCGGCGACTGCCGGAGAAGACAGTGTGAGCCTGCTGCCTGTCCTGAGGGGAACGGTGAAGTCGGTCCGG
>JAURJO010000133.1 GCA_030832235.1 Verrucomicrobiota bacterium | reverse complement strand
GTCGAGAACTTCACCGGCTTCACCTACCCGAAGGACATCAAGGGCGTTAACCACTGGCACGCGTGGGTCGATGGCATCATCGCCGGCCGGCGCACGTCGGCGGGTTTCCACTACGCCGGTCTTCTCGCCGAGACCGTGCAACTCGGCAACGTGGCGACGCGCCTGGCGCGGCGCAGCCTGATCACGCGTGGCACGCGCAAGGCCGATGCCAACTCGGAACTGCGGTGGGACTCGGCGAATTTCCGTTTTACCAACAACGCCGAGGCGCAGGCGCTGTTGACGAAGCCCTATCGCCGCGGTTTCGAGGTGGCGGCCGCCTGATCAATCCTCCGCTCGTTCGACGGCGGGGCACGGCGGATCATGCGATCAACGCAGCTCCGGCGCGACGTTGCCGTAGGCCCAGGCGGCGGTGAACGGCGGGGCGGGCGGAGGTTGGGTGAGAGGTCCGGGTTTCATTTCGTTGGCCAGCGCGATGCCGGTGTCGGCGAACTGCCGCCCGGCGCTCACCTCGAGGTTGGAATAGGACGTGAGACGCGTCTCATAACCACCGCCGCCCGGGCCTAGCGCTTCCTCGGTGGGCACGTAGCCGACGCAGCCGTTGGCGAGCTCGACGGGGAAGGTGAACGGGAATTTGGAGGCCGCCTTGATATCCAGTCCGTACTGGACGAAGTATTCCGCCGGGTTCGAAACGAAGACGGCGGGTCCGACCTGGATCGCCTGCACCTCGACCTCCACCTCGGGGCGAACGCGCAGCAGGTGATCGAGCACGACGGTCTCCTTCGCGAACGTCCACTCGGTCGCGCCGGCCTTGGCGGATCCCTGCGCGACAATTTCAAGGGCGCGTTGCACCTTTTCCGGCGCCGGCGCGCGGCGTCGCACTTTCCAAACCCGCTGGCGGGTGTCGAGCGGCACATCGCGTGATGCGCCCTGCCGGTTGGAGAGCAGCGTCTTGTAGGCTTCGGCCCCCACGCGGCCGCCTACGAACTCGCACCATTCCTCCGGTCCGGGGCGCTGGAAGCGCGATAGGTTGTCCACCTGCGTCACGTCTCCGGAAGCTCCCTGCAGGAACACCACCGGCAGCGCGGCGTTGCCGGTGGCCCCGCGCAGCGTGCGTTCCATGGCCCAGATCCAATTCGCCGATATGCCGCCGGGGTTGGTGGTGGCGTGGCAGGAGAAGTTGACGACGACGCCCAGCAGGTTGTTGCGCAAATCCCAGACGCCGACGGTGCCGACCTGCGGATCGATCGGTCCCGCATAGCCGACGATCTCGGGGTTGCCCGGGCCGGGATGCGAGAAAGCAAGCCCGCCCTTCATCCGCATGCGGCGGTTGAACGCGACCTTGTCCTCGTGGCCGACGCCGACCGCGAGCCGCGCGTCGACGCGCGCGGCGTCGGCGAGCACGACGGCCTCGACGAGCTGCCGTTTCAGGAGCTGCGTGAAGCCGGGGTCGGAGACGATGGACTTCTCGAACACGAGCTCGCGCACGAGCGGCGGCGCGGATTCGAAATCCCCGGGTTCGCCCATCCCAATCGGGCCGGAGGAGTGGGAGTGGGACGCTCCGATGAGCACCGCGGAACCCGGAATCCCGCAGCGGCGGGTGATTTCAGCGCGTGCTTCCTGCACGAGGGCGCGGGTGACGAAGAGCAGGTCGATACCCACGAGAGCGACGCGCGACCGGCCGTCATCGAAGACCGCGGCGCGCACTTTGCACGGATCGTGGAAGGTGCGGTGGAAACTCTTTCCGTATCCCCCTGGCGCTTCCATGCCGATGTCCGGGGTGATGTCACGCTCGGCAAAGCCGGCCTTGAATGGACCAATCGCGGCAGCGGGGGGTGGTGCCGCGGAGACGGCCAACGCGGGGAAAAGCAGAAGGGCGAGGAGGGCGACACGCATGGGGAGAAGGGGGGCGATTCATCGCACCGCGCTGCGCGGCATCGGTCAAGTGACGCATACCCGCGGGCCCCGCTCTTCGCCATGATGCGAAGGTGAAACCCGCTCCCGTCCAACTGCTTTGCGTAGAAAATGTGATCGCCCGCAACCGCAACGGCGGTGGGCGCCAGACCCTTACTTTCGAGATTTCCGTCGCCAACCTCGATTTCGCGAAGCGGGTCGAGGTCCATTGGGAGGGCGAGGATTCCGAGTGGCGCATGTTACCGGCCGCTTATGTCGGCCCGCTCGGCGGCGGCCGCGAGCTGTGGCGGGCGCGATCCGTGCACGAGGCGGACGGCGAGGACCGGCCGTTGCCGGGCGACATCCGCTTCATCGTCGGCTGCTGGATGGGAGGGCGGGAGTACTGGGACGCACACGAGGGGCGCGGCTACGAGATCACCGCCGACACCGGCATCCGCGTTTCCGACGGCCATCAGGTTCTACCCGTGATGACGCTGCCGCTGCTCGAGGGTGGCCAGGAGGTGCTGCCGGTCGCGGTGGCGGTGCGGCAGGCGCTGCATCCGCAGCGGGTGTTCGTGCGCTGGAGCGCGGACCGCTGGCGGACCGTGCACGATTCGCCGTGCTATTTCAAAAGGCGGCACTGGGACCGCGTGCACCGGAGCAACGCGCGTAATCCGAACAAATACGGCTGCTCGCTGTGGGTCGGGCAGGTCCATGCCCCCGGTGCGTACCGGATCGAGTATGCCGTCGCGTGCGAGGGGACGCACCACACGCTGTGGGCGAACAACGAGGGTGAAAACTACACCGCGCGGCACGAGCGGCTGAAGGTCCTGACGCTCAATCTTCATTGCAACCAAGAGGCCGACCAGGATCGGAAGCTCACGCGCATCGCGCGAGCGATCGACGAACTCCAAGTCGACATCGTCTGTCTCCAGGAGGTGTGCGAGCCGTGGACCGAGGGCCGGGGAGATCCGGCCGGAAACACCGCGCACCTCATTGCGGCACGCCTCGGGCGCCGATTCGAGGTGCACTTCGACCACTCCCACATCGGCTTCAGCCGTTACCTTGAGGGCAGCGCGATCCTGAGCCGCCTGGGCTTCACGCGTCGCGAGTCGGCATACGTCTCGAACAGCGGCGACCTGAACGATATCCACGCCCGCAGGGTCGTGATGGGCACGGTTGACGTGCCGTACTTCGGCGCGGTCGACGTCTATTCCGCGCACCTCAGCTGGTGGAGCGGTGGGTTCCGCGAGCAGTTCGAACGGCTGCGCCGCTGGTCGGAGGAGATCAAGCGTCCCGGATCGGCCGGCACGCTGTTGTGCGGCGACTTCAACGTGCCGCCGGATTCGGCGGGATACGCGCTGGCGGTCGGCGGCGGCTACGAGGACCAGTTTGTCCGGGCGGGAGGGAGGAGTTCGCGCAACGGATCTTCGCCGACCAAGGCT
>JAURJO010000132.1 GCA_030832235.1 Verrucomicrobiota bacterium | reverse complement strand
CGATGATCATGCGGCGGGAAAAGTCCATGAACTCGTCGGTGTTGGAGGGGTTGGCGGCCTTCATGAGCGCGTGGGCGCCGCGGGGGTCGCCTTCCAAGTAGTCCCTCCAGCCGCGCAGGTAGGCACGGGTGAAGGCCCGGAGGTCCTCGGGGCGCTCGCGTGCGACCTTGCGGCTCGTGATGAGCACCGCGTAGCCGCGGTAGCCGGCGTCCCATGTCGCGAGGAAGCGGGGCATCTTGCCCCCGGCCTTGGTGATATGGAAGGGCTCGGCGATGTAGTAGCCCTGCTGCAGCGCCTCCTTGTTCCCGAGGAAGGCCGCGCTGGAGAAGTTCTGGGCCACGACGTTCACCTTCAGGTCGTACTTCCGCTTGAGGAACTCGAGGAAGGGCCAGCTGGGTCGCGCGATGATGGTCTTGCCCTGCAGGTCCTCGAACCGGCGGACGGGGCTGTCGGCGTGCACCAGAATCCCCGCCGGGTCATCCTGGAAGACGGCCGCGAACTGCACGAAGGGCATGCCTTCCGCCTGCTGCAGCAGGGCGCCGACGTCATCGGCCTGACCGATGTCGGCCTTGCCCGTCGCGACGCTTGGCATGACGTGCGCGCCCGGTCCGCCGGGGATCAGGGTCACGTCGAGACCCTCCTCGCGGAAGAAGCCGCGGGCCTGCGCCTGATAGAAGCCGCCGTGCTCGGGCTCGGCCATCCAGTCGAGCTGCACCACGAGCTTCCGCGGGGCCTCGGCCGCCGGGGCGGAAACGGTCCAGCTGACCAAGGCGAGGAGGGCGAGGGCGGCGTTCTTCATGGGCTGGGTCGACATGAGCCCAGGAGGATGCGCTTTGCAACGCGCGGTGCCGTCAGCGGTCGGTTCGCTCGTACGAGTCGTGCCAGTGGTGCAGCGACAACCAGGCGACGAGCAGCACGACTGCGTTGAGGGCGAAGCCGAGCACGCAGGTGGCCGCCGCGGTGGCGAACAGCGCGGCGTACTTCGCCTGGCTGGCGAAGATCACGGCCTGGAAGCCGAGGCCCCCGCCGTCGCCGGCCGACGTCCCCGCGTTCATGTCCGCCACCACCGCGCCGATGGGCGCGATCGTGGCCGCGATGCGCAGGCCGGTGAAGAAGTACGGCAGGGCGGCCGGGCCGCGCAGCAGCAGCAGCTTCTGCCACGGGCGGGCGCCGCAGAGCTCGAATAGCTCCACCAGGTGGCGGTCGGTGGAGATCAGGCCCTGGGTCGTGTTCACCACGAGCGGGAAGAACGCGATGACGAACGTCAGCAGCGCGACGCTCTTCAGCCCGGCTCCCACCCAGATCACGCAGATCGGCGCGAGGACGGGCAGCGGTGTCATCTGCACGGCCATCAGGTACGGGTAGAGCGCGCGGCGCACCCAAGGGGACAGGGACAGGAGCACTGAGACGGCGACGCTCACCAGGACCGCGAGTCCGAATCCCAAAAGGGCACCTTCGGCGGTGTTCAGCGCCGCCCGCAGCAGCGTCGCGCGGTGGTCGAGCGCCGCCTGCCAGACCGCGCCCGGCGCGGGCAGCAGGAAGCGCAGGTCCTCGCCGAGCGCCACGTGCGCGGCTTGCCAGAGCGCGAGGAAGGCGATTCCCGCCGCGGCCGGAAGGAGTAGGCTGAGCAGCGGCTTCCTCATGGAGGCGTGGTGCCGGCCGTGGCCTCGACCGAGCGTAGCACGCGCGAGACTTGCGCCACGAGTTCGAGGTATTCGCGCGAGAGGCGGGTGTCCGGCGTGCGCGGGTAGGGGAGCGGGATGGCGATCTCGGCGTGGATCCGTCCCGGCGTGGCGGCCATCACCACCACGCGGTTCGCGAGGAATACGGCTTCGGCCACCGAGTGCGTCACGAAGAACGCCGTCCAGCCCGTCGCCTCGCGGATGCCGAGAAGCTCCTCGTTGAGGTGCTCGCGGGTCATCTCGTCGAGAGCGCCGAACGGCTCGTCGAGCAGCAGGATCCGCGGCGAGACGACGAGCGCCCGCGCGAGCGAGACCCGCATCTTCTGACCGCCGGAGAGCTGGCGCGGGTAGGCGTCGGCGCGGTCGCCGAGGCGCACGAGTTCCAGGACGCGGCGACGGGCTTCCGCGCGTTGGGCCGCGGGCACGCCGCGCAGGCGCAGCGGCACTTCGACGTTGCCCGCGACGGTCAGCCACGGGAGGAGCGTCGCTTCTTGGAAGACGAAGGCCAATTCGCCCGCGGCTTCCCCGGGGCTGCGGCCGTCAACGGTCACCTGACCCTCCGTCACCGGGCTGAGTCCAGCCACCAGGCGCAGCAAAGTGGACTTGCCGCAGCCGCTGGGTCCGATGAGGGCGATCAGGTCGCCCGCCCGCGCCGCCAGATTGATGCCCTGCAGCACCGGCGGGCCGTCGCCGAATCGCTTGGCGACGTCGCGGAACTCGACGGGAATCGGCGCGGACATGGAGCCAGAAGGGGGTGCGGCGCCGCGCAGTGTCGAGTGGGAAAAGCACAGGCGCTCCTCCGAGTTAGACGAGGCGTCCCGCCTCTTGAAACGGGTGGGAACTGCCAGCGCTTTTCGTCGGCGATCTGCTCGAGCGGTTTTAGCCACGGATGGATACGAATGGACGCGGATGTTGAGGGGCTGCCGATGGCACGGCCGTGATGCGCGGCAGATGCTTCAGTCCCAATCTGTACCATCCGTGTGATCCGTGGTTACCGGCTCGTGGAGTTTGAAACGCGTCGTGCGGGACCGCCTTGTGAAGAAACTCCTTCGAGGTGGTAAAGCCGCAGGCGGTTGATGGGGTGTGGTTTCCGGGGCGAACGCGGATGTCTGCCAGCGCCTGCCAGCACCGGATGCAGTCCCTTTTCCGGAATAAGCCTGGGTTGGTCGCCGTTAACCTCCGCTAACTTTCGGTCGAGGTGAGGAGTCGGGACTCGCTCCGGAAGCCTGGCGTCGATTCCGCTTGGAGCGTGCAATCCGCGTCGGGTTGCGCCTTCGACCATGTCCTCGCCTGACCCGCAGCCCGTATCCAGTGCGCGTTCCCCGCGCGTGTCACTCTACGTGCAGGTCCTGATCGGCATCGTGCTGGGCGGCGCACTGGGCTACCTGCAGCCGGCGTGGGGCGTGTCGATGCGTCCGTTGGGGGATGCTTTCGTCAACCTGGTCAAGATGCTCATTGGGCCGATCATCTTCTCCACGGTGGTGGTCGGCCTCGCAGGGATGGGCGACCTCAAGAAGGTCGGCCGCGTGGGCGCCAAGGCCCTGATCTATTTCGAGATCATCACAACGCTCGCCCTCGTCATCGGGCTTGTCGTCTCCAACGTCTTCACCCCGGGCGCCGGTTTCCACGCCGACCCCGCGACTTTGGACTCCAAGGGCCTCGCCCGTTACACCGGCGCGGCGAAGGAGATGAGCACGGTGGAGTTCCTGATGCACATCATCCCGAAGACGTTCGTGAGCGCCTTTGCAGAAGGTGAAATTCTGCAGGTGCTACTGCTGGCGGTGCTCTTCGGTTTGGCCTTGGGCAACATCGGCGACCACGGGCGTCCCATCCTGAACCTTCTCAACGAGGTCGCGCGGGTGTTCTTCGGGATCGTCAATATCGTCACCCGCCTCGCACCGCTCGCGGCCGCCGGCGCCATGGCCTACACCATCGGGCAGTTCGGCGTGGGCTCGCTCGCGCGGCTCGGCGCTTTGCTGGCCTGCGTCTATCTCACCTGCGCGGTCTTCATCCTGCTGGTGCTCGGTGCGGTCGCGCGGCTCTTCGGGTTCAGGATTCTCCGCATCATCCGCTACATCCGCGAGGAACTCCTGCTCGTGATCGGCACGTCGTCCTCGGAGTCCGCGCTGCCCGGGTTGATGGAAAAGATGGAGCGCGCCGGTTGCGCCAAGCCTGTCGTCGGCATCGTCGTGCCGTCGGGCTACTCGTTCAATCTCGACGGGACCTGCATCTACCTGACGATGGCCGCGCTCTTCGTCGCGCAGGCGACCGACACGCCGATGACTTTATGGGAGCAGCTCGGTTTACTCGCGGTGCTGCTCGTCACCTCCAAGGGCGCCGCGGGTATCACGGGCAGCGGTTTCATCACGCTGGCCGCGACGCTCGCGGCGACCGGGAAGATTCCCGTCGCCGGCATGGCTCTCATTCTCGGGGTCGACCGCTTCATGTCCGAGGCCCGCGCCGTCACGAACTTCGTCGGCAACGCCGTCGCCACGGTCGTCGTGGCCAAGTGGGAGGGCGCGCTGGACGAGTCGAAGGCCGGACCGCTCCGGGCGGTTGCGAAAGATTGATCCCGGGTTGACCCCTTTTCCGCCTGTGAAAACCGCCAACGCCTCCCAACCGCTCTCGGGCAACCAGCACCTCCTCCGTTGGGTGGAGAAGATGGCCGCGCTCTGCGCGCCCGATGCGATACACTGGGTCGACGGATCGCAGGAGGAATATGACGCCCTCTGCGCGCGGATGGTGAGTTCCGGCACCCTGACGCGGCTCAACGAGAAACTTTGGCCGGGCTGCTACTACGCGCGCAGCGACGCCAGCGACGTGGCGCGCGTCGAGGATCGCACCTTCATCTGCTCCCATTCGCGGGATGCGGCGGGGCCGACCAATAACTGGGAGAATCCGTTCGAGATGCGCCGGAAGCTGCGCGAACTTTTCGCCGGCTGCATGCGCGGGCGCACGATGTACGTGCTGCCGTTCAGCATGGGGCCGGTCGGGTCGACGATGTCGCAGATTGGCGTCGAGCTCACGGACTCTCCCTACGTGGTGGTGAACATGCGCATCATGGCGCGCATCGGCCTTCCGGTGTTTCGCGAGATCGACAAGGGCGCGAAACGCGTGGTGCCTTGCCTGCACTCCGTCGGCGCGCCGCTTGCGCCCGGACAAAAGGACGTCGCGTGGCCGTGTAATCCCGAGAAGTACATCGTGCATTTCCCGGAGACGCGCGAGATCTGGAGCTACGGCTCGGGCTACGGCGGCAACGCGCTACTGGGTAAGAAGTGCTTTGCGCTCCGCATCGCCTCGAACATGGCGCGTGACGAAGGCTGGATGGCCGAGCACATGCTGATTCTAGGCGTCGAGGATCCGCGCGGCGAGAAGACCTACGTTGCGGCCGCGTTCCCGAGTGCGTGCGGCAAGACGAACTTCGCGATGATGGTGCCGCCCGCCGCGTTCCAGGAACGCGGCTGGAAGGTCTGGACCGTGGGCGACGACATCGCGTGGATTCGCCCGGGCGCCGACGGCCGGCTGCACGCTATCAACCCGGAGGCGGGTTTCTTCGGCGTCGCGCCCGGCACGTCGGTGAAAACAAACCCGAACGCCATGGCGGCGCTCGCTCGCAACACGATCTTCACCAACGTCG